>NZ_KV813417.1:181458-272970 GCF_001813645.1 Pseudomonas sp. HMSC063H08 | reverse complement strand
GAAACTGGCGTCAACACTTATTTGAAACTTTTATTACGAAACACCGGGACGAGTTCGAAGCCTGGGCAGGCGGCGAGCGATCGAGGGTAGCCGCAGCAGCATGAGCGACGCACCAGCCACAGCGTACAGGGTCCACTCCTCCAGGTCTGCCCGCACCACCCAGAGCATGTGCAGCAAGCCGAGCCCAAGGATCAGGTAGACCAGGCGATGCAGCTTCTTCCAGCGACTACCGAGCTTGCGCATGGCGAAGCGGTTGGAAGTGATCGCCAACAGGAACAGGCAGATGAATCCAAGCATTCCCACGATGATGTAGGGACGCTTGCTCAACTCGATGCCCAACTGCCCCCAGTCCAGCCCCAGGATGAACACGCAGTAAGCGCTCAGGTGCAGCAGCACATAGGTGAAGCACCACAACCCCAACTGGCGACGCACGGCGATCCAGCCCGGCCAGCCGCTCAGCTTCTGCAGTGGGGTCATCGCCAGGGTGAGTAGCAGCAATACCAAGGCGCCCAGCCCCAGTCGATCGACCAGGGTCTTGCCCGGGTCAGGTCCGAGGGCAAAGATCCAGGCTTGGTACAACCACCAGGCCGGCACTGCCAGCGCCCCCAGGAATACCGCAAGGCGCAGATACCAGTAGCGCATCAGTAGTACTTCCTCAGATCCATGCCGCTATAAAGGGAAGCGACCTCGCTCCCGTAGCCATTGAACATCTGCGTATCCCGTACATTGGGGCTGAACAACCCACTGGGCAGGCGCCGCTCGCGAGCCTGGGACCATCGAGGGTGGTCGACCTGCGGATTGACGTTGGCATAGAACCCGTACTCGTTGGCGGCAATGCTTTCCCAGGTGGTCTTCGGCTGCTCGCGGACCAGACTGATACGCACGATGGACTTGATGCTCTTGAAGCCATACTTCCACGGCACCACCAGGCGCAACGGCGCGCCATTCTGGTTGGGCAACAGCCGCCCGTACATGCCCACCGCCAGAATTGCCAGGGGATGCATCGCCTCGTCCATGCGCAAGCCTTCCATATAAGGCCAGTCGATCACCGAGAAACCGGAGCGTTGGCCGACCATCTGTTCCGGACGCTGCAGGGTTTCGAAACGGACGAACTTCGCCTGCCCATTGGGTTCGACCCGCTTGAGCAGGTCCGCCAGGGGAAAGCCCAGCCAAGGGATCACCATCGACCAGGCTTCCACGCAGCGCAGCCGATAGATGCGCTCTTCCAGTTGGTAGGGTTTGACGAAATCCTCGAGGGCATAGGTACCCGGCTTGCCGACCTCGCCGTCGATCACCACCGACCAGGGCTCGGTCTTCAGGGCCGAGGCGTTTTCCGCCGGGTCGCCCTTGTTCGGCCCGAATTCGTAGAAATTGTTGTAGTGGGTGGCGTCCTTGAATGGCGTGATCGCCTCCCTCTGGACATCCACCGCCTGCCAGCGGGTCTGCGGTAGCTTTTCGGCGAACCAGCCCGGCGCCGGCACCTGCTCGACGCCGGCATAGCGCTGTTCGTCGGCAAAGCCCAGGCGCGGCAGGCCGCTGGCCAGCGCCAATCCGGCGAAGGAAGCACCGAGCAGACGCCGACGGGACAGGTAGAGGGTTTCGGACGTGACTTCCGACTCGGAACAGTCGGAACGGGAGGGAATCTTGATCAGCATGACGGGCTCCGCAATGACCAGCTTTGTGCCAGTAGACTACGGAGCCCGTTGGAAATTACATCAGCTCGGCTGCTTCCGGCGACGCAGCTGCAGCAGGTATTGCACAGGACCGGAGGCCGCGTAGGCAAGGAACAGCAACAGGAGGATGCGCGGCGGGTCGGTAAAGACCACGGCGAAGGCCAGCACCACGATAAGGATCGCCACGAACGGCACCCGGCCGCGCAGGTCGAGATCCTTGAAGCTGTGGTACTTGATGTTGCTGACCATCAGCACACCAGCGGCGGCGACCAGCAGGGCGACGAGGAAGGCAACCTTGGCGCCCTGGATCTCGAAATCGCTGAACGCCCATACCGTGCCCGCCACCAGCGCCGCGGCGGCCGGACTGGCCAGGCCGATGAAATAGCGCTTGTCGGCCTTGCCGACCTGGGTGTTGAAACGAGCCAGACGCAGGGCTGCGCCCGCAACGTAGATGAAGGCGACCATCCAGCCGACCTTGCCGAGGCTGCCAAGCGCCCATTCGAAGGCGACCAGCGCCGGCGCTACACCGAAGGCGACCATGTCGGACAGCGAGTCATACTCGGCGCCGAAGGCGCTCTGGGTGTTGGTCAGGCGAGCCACACGGCCGTCCAGTCCATCGAGGACCATGGCCACGAAGATAGCGATGGCGGCGTTGGCGAACTGGCCGCTCATGCCATTGATGATGGCGTAGAAGCCGGAAAACAGGGCCGCCGTGGTGAACAGGTTGGGCAGCAGGTAGATACCGCGGTGACGAACCTTCCGCCCTTCGGCGTCGTGCCCTTCTTCTATATGTTCGTCGATGGGCAGCAGGCTTTCTTCGTCGGAGGCCTTGTTCGGCTCCTCGGGACGTTCACTCATGGACAATTCCTTGGGAACTGATGGGGTACGAATATGCCGACAGCACTTCTGACTAGGAAGACAACTCCGCCGGCCCAGGCTTTATACCAGATCGCCAGGCAAGAACGAAAAAACGCGGCCGGGGCCGCGTTTCTTCGTCTGTCGCCGGAGCCGCTTAGTTCTTGCTCTTGTCGACGATCTTGTTGGCTGCGATCCACGGCATCATCGCGCGCAGCTTCTCGCCGATCTGCTCGATCGGGTGAGCGGCGTTGTTGCGGCGGTAGGCAGTCATCGACGGGTAGTTGGCCGCACCTTCGGTAATGAACATCTTCGCGTATTCGCCGTCCTGGATGCGCTTCAGGGCGTTGCGCATGGCAGCACGGGACTCGGCGTTGATCACCTCCGGACCGGTTACGTACTCACCGTATTCGGCGTTGTTGGAGATGGAGTAGTTCATGTTGGCGATGCCGCCTTCGTACATCAGGTCGACGATCAGCTTCAGCTCGTGCAGGCACTCGAAGTAGGCCATTTCCGGCGCGTAACCGGCTTCGACCAGGGTTTCGAAACCGGCCTTGACCAGCTCGACGCAACCACCGCAGAGAACGGCTTGCTCACCGAACAGGTCGGTTTCGGTCTCGTCCTTGAAGGTGGTTTCGATGATACCGGTACGACCGCCGCCGACGCCGCAGGCGTAGGACAGGGCGACGTTCTTGGCGTTGCCGGAAGCGTCCTGGTAGATGGCGATCAGGTCAGGGATGCCACCGCCCTTGACGAACTCAGAACGCACGGTGTGACCCGGGGCCTTCGGCGCGATCATGATCACGTCGAGGTCGGCGCGCGGGACGACCTGGTTGTAGTGGATGGAGAAGCCGTGAGCGAAGGCCAGGGTGGCGCCCTTCTTCAGGTTCGGCTCGATCTCTTCCTTGTACAGGCGGCCCTGGAACTCGTCCGGGGTGAGGATCATGACCACGTCGGCTGCGGCGACGGCGGTCTTCACGTCGGCAACCTTCAGACCGTGCGCTTCGGCCTTGGCCACGGTGGCGGAGCCGCTACGCAGGCCCACGGTGACGTCGACGCCGGAGTCCTTCAGGTTGCAGGCATGGGCGTGGCCCTGGGAGCCGTAGCCGATGATGGCAACTTTCTTGCCCTGGATGATCGAGAGGTCACAGTCTTTATCGTAGAAAACGCGCATGGGAATTCCCCTTCAGTAAGGCCTCGCGGGCCTGCTTTCAGTTCAGATGCTCAGAGTCTTGTCGCCACGGGCGATGCCAGTGACGCCACTGCGGACCACTTCCAGGATCGACGCAGTGCCGATGGCCTGGATGAAGCTGTCCAGTTTGTCGCTGGTACCCGCCAGTTGCACGGTATAGACGCTACTGGTGACGTCGACGATCTGCCCACGGAAGATATCGGTGGTGCGCTTGACCTCGGCGCGCTGGGCGCCCGTGGCCTTGACCTTCACCAGCATCAGCTCGCGCTCGATATGGGCGCTTTCCGACAGATCCACCAGCTTGACCACTTCGATCAGCTTGTTGAGGTTCTTGGTGATCTGCTCGATCACCTCATCGTGCCCCACGGTGGTCAGCGTCAGACGCGACAGGGTCGGGTCCTCGGTCGGCGCCACGGTCAGGCTTTCGATGTTGTAGTTGCGTTGGGAGAACAGGCCGACCACGCGGGACAATGCGCCTGGCTCGTTTTCCAGCAGCAGGGAAATGATGTGTCGCATGATCAGGTACGCTCCGTCTTGCTCAGCCACATGTCGCGCATCGCGCCGTCACGGATCTGCATCGGATAGACGTGTTCGCTGGCGTCCACCTGGATGTCGAGGAAGACCAGGCGATTCTTCATGGCGAACGCCTCCTCCATCTTCGGCTTCAGATCCTTCAGGTCGGTGATGCGCATGCCGACATGCCCGTAGGCTTCGGCAAGCTTGACGAAGTCCGGCAGGGATTCCATGTAGGAATGCGAATAACGGCTGTTGTACTGCATGTCCTGCCACTGGCGGACCATGCCCAGGGCACCATTGTTCAGGTTGACGATCTTCACCGGCAGGTCGTACTGCAGGCAGGTAGACAGTTCCTGGATATTCATCTGGATACTGCCCTCGCCGGTCACGCAGGCGACATCGTCGTCCGGGAAGTTGAGCTTGATGCCCATCGCCGCCGGGAAGCCGAAGCCCATGGTGCCGAGACCGCCGGAGTTGATCCAGCGATTGGGCTTGTTGAACTTGTAGTACTGCGAGGCGAACATCTGGTGCTGGCCGACATCGGAGGTGATGAAGGCATCGCCATGGGTAACCTCGTAGAGCGTCTCGATGACGGTCTGCGGCTTGATGATGCTGCCGTCGCCCTTGTCGTACGGGAACAACCCACGGTTACCACGCCATTCGTCGATCTGCTTCCACCAGGCAGCCTGGGCATCCTGGTTCGGGGTCTCGCCGATTTCCCTGACGATCGCGACCATTTCGGTGAGAACGCTGTCCACCGGGCCGACGATCGGGATGTCGGCCTTGATGGTCTTAGAAATCGACGCCGGATCGATGTCGATGTGGATGATCTTGGCGTTCGGGCAGAACTTCGCCGCGCCGTTGATGACCCGGTCGTCGAAACGCGCTCCGACCGCGAGGATCACGTCGCTGTGATGCATCGCCAGGTTGGCGGTGAAGCTGCCGTGCATCCCGAGCATGCCGAGGAACTGGCGGTCCGCGCCGGGATACCCGCCGAGGCCCATCAGGGTGTTGGTCACCGGCAGGTTGAGCATCTGCGCCAGCTCGGTCAGCGGCGCCGCGGCATTGCCCATGATCACGCCGCCGCCGGAATAGACCACCGGGCGCTTGGCGGCCAGGAGCATCTCGGCGGCCTTGCGGATCTGTCCCGAGTGACCGCGAACGGCCGGGCTGTACGAACGCAACTTGACCTTCTTCGGATAGGAATATTCGAACTTCTGCGTCGGGTCGCCCATGTCCTTCGGAATATCCACGACCACCGGCCCCGGACGACCGGACTGCGCCAGGTAAAAGGCCTTCTTGATCACCTCGGGAATTTCCGAGGGATGCTTGATGATGAAGCTGTGCTTCACGATCGGCCGGGAGATCCCGACCATGTCGGTTTCCTGGAACGCGTCGGTACCGACCATGTTGCTCGGCACCTGGCCCGACAGGATTACCATCGGGATGGAGTCCATGTATGCGGTGGCGATACCGGTGATGGCGTTGGTCGCGCCCGGGCCGGAAGTCACCAACACGACACCGGGCTTGCCGGTGGCGCGGGCGTAGCCGTCGGCCATATGGGTAGCCGCCTGTTCGTGGCGCACCAGGATGTGGGTCACGTCGTGCTCCTTGAAGAGCGCGTCGTAGATATGCAGGAGGGCACCACCCGGGTACCCGTAGATGTACTTAACGCCTTCGTCGCGCAACGAGCGGACGACCATTTCAGCGCCAGATAAAAGCTCCACGTTTTCACCTCTAGAACGCTATACGGCCACCCAGGGGCGGGCGACCGAAATTCGGTTGGCTGCCCGGCAGAGCATGGGTGACGGTAGTCACCGGCTACGTCAACTGCCGATTGAGCAAACTTGGAAGGGCGCCTGGTGTTACGGAGCTCTTCCACCCAGCGCGAGGTAACGCGAAGCAGGGTGTAACTTTCGGCGCGGGTAGGCACCTCATGGTCTGCCGGAGAGGGGACTGGGTTGCAGACGGCCCGCTACAGCGAGCTTGGATTCTTCGCATTCGTCGAACGCAAGTCAAGCTTTATTCTGAAAATTATCAAAAAAAATTCCAAGGAAGCTGCCATACCCTTCCATAAAAAAGCTGATCAATGACCAAAAACAGATTTTATGGCTAGAAAATTCCGATTTAGAGCAAACTTTTCCAAAATGCCCATGATTCCCGCGAGGACTTGCCACGGCGAGGCCGTCTCCGGCGGCGGTTGTGATGCCGTGCAGCATGCCGCGCTGGCGGATTTGGTTATAGTTAGCCGCAGTTAGCGCATTCCAAGGACTCCGCATGCGACGCATGATCCTCCCGGCCAGCTTGTTGCTCGCCCTCTCCTCTTTCGCCATGGCCGCCCCGATCTACAAATGGGTCGACGCCGAGGGCGTCACCCACTTCGGCGCACAACCGCCGCAAGGTGCGCAAGCGACCACGGTGAATACCCAGACCGCCCCGCCACCGGACAACTTCCCCCTGCCCCCCTCGACCCCGGCACCGACCATCCAGCAGAAACCGGCCGATCCCGAGCAGAAGGCGATCGACGACAAGGTGAAGCAGCAAGTGGCGAAGGAAGAGGCCGAGCGCAAGCAGTTCTGCGAAGAGACCCGCAACAACCTCGCGCAACTGAAGAACAACCCGCGCGTAAGGGTCGACGAAGGCAAGGGCGAACTCCGTCGCCTCGGCGAGGAAGAACGCCAGGAGCGAATCGCCAAGGCCGAAAAGGCGATCCAGGAGAATTGCCGCTGAGGCGAACACAGCCCCGTCCCGCAGCATGGGGCTGACCCGGCTCTCCGCCTTGCTTGAAGCAAAGAAAAACCCGGCCTGTAGCCGGGTTTTTCTTTACTGCCGAAGCTTCATGACGGCCCGCCGATCAGCCGGTCGAACTCGCCAAGCGCCGCCAGCAGGCCGGCGACTTCCTCGCCACGCTGCGCATAGGCCACCTCGGCCATGGCCAGGATACCCGAGGCTTGCGGCAAGGCGCTGTCGCTTTCGAGAATCAGCTTCATCCGTGGCAGGAAGATCCATTGCAGCCATTGCTCGAGCGCCAGCGTATCCACGCAGAACGGCTCGGGGCTGGCCAGCGCTTCCGGGGCGGGGCTGCTTTCGCTCCACCAGCCGAGGGCACGCAACTCACGCTCGATCAGCAACAACTGGTCGGCCAGCGCATAGACCCGTCGATCCATCAGGAGCTGACCTTGGCCTTCTGCCGGGCCAGCGCAGCGCCGGCGGAGTCTCCCTGCTTCTCCCGAGCCTGGGCGATCAGTTCCCAGAGCCCGGCCTGCAAGGCCGGCCGGCCATTGGCGTAGCTCAAGCCACGGCGCGCGACCTGCTCGGCCTGGGCCGCATCGCCCTGGGCCAGGCGCACCTGGGCCAGGCGATAGAGCACCTGCGGCTCGCGCGGAGCGATGCGCTGGGCTCGCTCGAGGCTGGCGGCGGCGCTGTTCAGGTCGCCGCTGCCCTGCTGTTGCTGGGCGGTTGTGAGCATCGCCAGGACCGGCCCGTCCAACTGCTCGTCGGCCGCCAGGCTGCCGGCCGAGCCGGAGGCCGGAATGCCGGTGGGCGCGGAACGACTGGCGCCGCTGGGCGGCATGTTGTAGCTGCCACCCAGCGGTGGCGTGGAGGCGCTGCTGGGCGGAGCCTGGTACTGGGTGCCGGTGCCGAGCGGAGCGCTGCTGATCGGCGCGGCGCCGGACTGCGCCGGGAAAGTCTGGATCGGTGCGGAATTGGCGCCCTGCGGCACCATCACCACCACACCGGAGTCGCCGCCCTGGGGAATGCCCTGGGTGGCGGCGCCTTGCTGGGTACGCGGTACCTGGGTACGGGTGATGCGGAAACCGCCGCTTTCCTGGTTGGACACCGGAGTACCGGAATCCACCACCGGGATCGCCCCGTGCTGCGGGCTGGCACAGCCCGCGAGCACGGCACTGCCGGCAAGCGCGGCGAATACGAAAATCTTCTTCACGTCAGGTCCTCTCGGATCAATTCAGCCAGCCACGTACCCAGTCCATCACCTCGCCGGCGGGGTTCTGGCTCCCGCAGCCTGGGCCCTGGGCGGGCTCGCTGCCACGAATATAGGGCATCTGTACGGCATTCGGGCAATCCGCCGCCGAGCCCTGCCCGGTCTGCGCGTCGACCCAGGCCATCACCACGTTCTCCGGCATCGGCATTTCCAGCGATTGCGGATGCGCCTTGCGCATGAAGCTGGCCCACACCTGCAAGGCACCGGTGGCGCCGGTAAGCGGCGTCTTGCCGTTGTCGTCGCGACCGAGCCAGACCACAGCCTGGAGGTCGCCGCCGAAACCGGAGAACCAGCTATCGCGCGAGTCGTTGCTGGTGCCGGTCTTGCCGGCGAGGGTCAGCGACGACGGCAATTGACTGTACACCGAACGCCCGGTGCCTTCGCGCATGACCCGCTGCATGGCGTTCTGCACCAGGTAGACGGCGCCCGAGTCGAAGCGCTGTTCGACCTGGAACGGATAGCGCTTGAGCGGCTGGCCGTCGGCAGTGAGGACGCTGCGGATCCCCCGCAACGGCGTGTTGAAGCCGCCGCTGGCGATGGTCTGGTACATGGTGGCGACCTCCATCGGACTGAGCGAACCGGCGCCCAGCAGCATCGAAGGATAGGCCGGCCAGTCACGGTTGATGCCCAGCCGGGCGACGGTCTGCAGCACGTTGGGCACACCGACGTCGAGGCCGAGCTTGGCGGTGGACAGGTTGTAGGAGTTTGCCAGGCCCTGGTACAGGAAGATCGTGCCATGCGAGCGCCGGTCGTAGTTCTGCGGTCGCCAGACCTGGCCGTCCTGGCCTTTCACCGCGAAGGGCTCGTCCTGCACCCAGGTGGTCAGGGTGTACTTGCTCGGCCGCTCGAGAGCGGTCAGGTAGACCGCCGGCTTGATCAGCGAACCGATCGGCCGCACCGCGTCCAGGGCCCGGTTGAAGCCGGCGAAGCGCGGGTCGCGACTGCCGATCAGGGCCTGGATCTCGCCGGTTTCCGGATTGGTCACGACCATCGCCGCCTCGACCTGGTCGACTCCCTTGCGCCCACTGAGGCGCTTGAGCGTTTCGTTGACGGAGGTCTCGGCCTTCTCCTGCAGGATCGGATCGAAGCTGGTGAAGATGCGCAGCCCTTCCTCGGTCAGGTCCTCGTCGCGGTAGTCCTGGCGCAACTGGCGCTTGACCAGGTCGAGGAAGGCCGGATAGGAGCTGTCGGCCATGCTGCCCTGCCGGGTAACGCCGAGCGGGCGCTGCTTGGCGGCGTCGACTTCCTGCTGGGTCGCCACGCCCTGCTCGGCGAGCACGTCGAGCACCAGGTTGCGCCGCGCCAGCGCACGATCCGGGTAACGCCGCGGGTTGAAGTAGGACGGTCCCTTGACCATGCCGACCAGCAGCGCCACCTGGTCGAGCTTGAGCTCGGCCAGCGGCTGACTGAAGAAATACTGGCTGGCCAGGCCGAAGCCATGGATCGCTCGTTGCCCATCCTGGCCGAGGAACACCTCGTTGAGATAGGACTCGAGGATGTCGCGCTTGTCGTAGTGCAGTTCCAGCAGCACCGCCATCATCGCCTCGTTGATCTTGCGGCTCAGGCTGCGCTCATTGCTCAGGAAGAAGTTCTTCACCAACTGCTGGGTCAGGGTGCTGCCGCCCTGGCGCAGCTGGCCGGCCGTGGTGTTGACCCACACCGCCCGGGCCACGGATTTCAGCGACACGCCATGGTGGTTCCAGAAGTCGCGATCCTCGACCGCGACCAGGGTGTCGATCAGGTAGGTCGGCACCTGGTCGAGCTTGACCAGGATGCGATCCTCATGGTGCGCCGGATACAAGCCGCCGATCAGCAGCGGCTCAAGGCGCGCCACCGCCAGTTCCTTGCCGTTGGCCTGGCTCAGCCCGCTGACATAGTTGCCGTTGAAGCGCACGCGCACGCGCTGGGCCGGTTCCGCGCCTTCGTAGAACTGGAAGCCACGGGTATTGAGTTCGACCGCGCTGGCCGCCACCGATACGGTTCCAGGGCCGCTCACGCTGGGCTCGCGACGGTAGCCGAGGGCGTCGAGTTCGCGCAGGAAGTCTTCCCTGCTCAGCTTCAGGCCGTTGAACAGCTCCAGCGGGCGGGCATAGACCTTCGCCGGGATGGTCCAGCGCCGGCCGGAGAATTTCTCCTGCACCACGGCATCGAGATAGATGGCGAAGCCGGCGAGGAGCACCAGGCCGACGAGGCCGAGCTTGAGGGCCCAGCCGAGCCATTTGTTCAGGCCGGGTGCCGGGCGTGCTTTGCTGTTACGGGAACGGGGGGATCGGGGACGCGTCATGGCGGCGCATTATACGTACTTTATCCACAGCGGACAGACACCGCATCGGCGGCATCCACGGTCTGCGCGGCCCCGGTGGATAGGCGCGGCGGCAGCGCGGCGCATTCGACCGGCGATCCGGCAAATGGTTGCTATCCGCCAGCGAGGTTTGCACTGTCACCCCTTCCCGCCATAATGCGGGTTTTCGCATATTTCAGAGGCAAGGATATCCCGTGAGCCAGACCCTGATCGCCGCCCTGCAGAACCCGGCCCTCTACCCCCACCCGGTGGAGCGCTTCGAGGTCATCGAGACGCACATCTCCTGGGTCCTGTTGACCGGTCCCTACGCCTACAAGATCAAGAAGCCGATGGATTTCGGCTTTCTCGATTTCACCAGCCTGGACAAGCGCCGCTTCTATTGCAACGAAGAGCTGCGCCTGAACCAGCGCCTCACCGACGATCTCTACCTGGAGGTCCTGCCGATCACCGGCAGCGAAGAGGCGCCGCGGATCGGCGGCGACGGCGAGGCAATCGAATACCTGCTGAAGATGCGCCAGTTCCCGCAGGACAACCTGCTGGCGGCAATCCAGGGCCGCGGCGAACTGTCCAACCAGCATATCGACGAACTGGCCGAGCAGATCGCGCACTTCCACCAGAACACTCCGAAGGTGCCGCTGGAGCACCCGCTGGGCACCGCCGAGTCCTGCATGGCGCCGGTGCGGCAGAATTTCGAGCAGGTTCGCCCGCTGCTCAAGGACAAGGCCGACCTGCAACAGCTGGATGCCCTCGAAGCCTGGGCGGAAAGCAGCTTCGAACGCCTGCTGCCGGTGCTCCAGGAGCGCAAGGCGAAGGGCTTCATCCGCGAATGCCACGGCGACATCCACCTGGGCAACGCCGCGCTGATCGACGGCAGGGTAGTGCTGTTCGACTGCATCGAATTCAACGAGCCGTTCCGTTTCACCGATGTCTGCGCCGACTTCGCCTTCCTCGCGATGGACCTGGAAGATCGCGGCCTGAAGTGCCACGCTCGACGCTTCGTCAGCCTCTATCTGGAACACACCGGCGACTACCAGGCCCTGGAACTGCTGAACTTCTACAAGGCCTACCGCGCCATGGTCCGCGCCAAGGTCGCGCTGTTCAGCCTCGGCTACCAGACCGATGCCGTGCAGCGCGCGGCGACCCTGCGCCAGTACCGCAACTACGCCAACCTGGCGGAAAGCTACAGCGCCATTCCCTCGCGCTTCCTGGCGGTCACCCATGGTGTCTCCGCGGTCGGCAAGAGCCAGGTGGCCATGCGTCTGGTGGAGGCTCTGGGCGCCGTGCGCCTGCGCTCGGATGTCGAACGCAAGCGTCTGTTCGGCGAGCAGCCGGAACACGACAGGGGCCAGTTCGCCGCCGGCATCTATAGCAGCCAGGCCAGCGAAGCGACCTATGCGCACCTTCACCAGTTGGCCGCGAAGATCCTCCAGGCTGGCTATCCGGTGGTGATCGATGCCGCCTACCTGAAGCAGAGTCAGCGCCAGGCCGCTTGCCACATCGCGGAAGAAACCGGCGTGCCGTTCCTGATCCTCGACTGCCAGGCGCCCGAAGCGGTGATCGCCGGCTGGCTTGCGCAACGCCAGGCGGAAGGCAAGGACCCGTCCGACGCGACTCTCGACGTGATCCGCACCCAGCAGGCTACCCGCGAGCCGCTGACAGCGGCGGAGACGGTCCAGAGCAAGCGCGTAGACACCCACGACGCGGCCAGCCTCGACGGGCTGGTCGACGGCATTCGCCAGCGCCTGCCCGGTCTCTGAACGAACTGCCATGCCGCCCGCCCCTCCAGGGCGGGCGCCGTGCCGCTGCTCTTCTATACTCACGGCGAGCCTTCTGCACAGGACGCCGCCCATGAACTCGCCCCGTCAGCTCGACTCGCCGCTCTACCAACTGCTCCACGCCGAAGACATCGAAGGCTTCAACCGACAGAAGCCGGCCGACGGCTGGATCGACCTGGCCGGCGGCGACTTCCGCGGCCTCGACCTGCGTCTGCTGGATGCCGCCCGCGTCGACTTCAGCGATGCCTATTTCCGCGGCGCCGACCTGCGCGGCGTGGATCTGCGCGAGGCGCGCCTGGAGGGCGCCAGCCTGGCCCATGCGCAGATATCCGGTACGTATTTCCCGTTGCGCCTGGCGCCGGACGAGATCCGCATGTCGGTGAACTTCGGCACCCGCCTGCGCTACCTGCCGGAGCCCTGAGAAGCGGAAGGACCACGCCAGGCCACGTTTTGCCGGGAGGCCGCTACACTTCTGGCAGGTACCCGGCCGGCTGAGGATCGGTCCCGGACCGCCTACGCCGGATCGTAAGGGCGAAGGCCGCTCGCGTCGGCCATCTCGCTCCATCGCGCCGGCCCTGTCGGCTCCGGACCGGTTCCAGGCAGTTCCGCGCCATCACGCTTCTGAGCGGCATCGCAAGGACCGACGATGAACGACGAACTGCTGAACCTGAAAAACCTCGGGAAAACCTCGACCCAATGGTTGCATGCCGTGGGTATCCACAGCGCCACCGATCTGCGTCGGCTCGGCTCGGTGGGAGCCTATCGCGCGGTCCGCGCGCGCGGCTTCCGAGCCTCGAAAGTCTTGCTCTATGCCATCGAAGGCGCACTCCTCGACGTTCACTGGAACGAGCTGTCCCCAGACCACAAGGCCGCACTGCTCGGCGAGCTGGAGACTTTCCCCGTGCGAAACAAGAGCTAGCTCACACCTGCCACGGGAAGATATTTACTCCCCCCGGGCGCCCACCTATCGTCTCGTGGACGTTCGTACCTCCTCTCCCGACCAGGCAGCTCAAGGAAATGGCCATGTATCTACTCGGCGAGCAACCGGCTTATGCCGACCAATTGATCAATCGCCTGCAGGGAATCCCTCACCGCTTGCTCGAAGGCCTGGCACCCAGCGGCCCCGCCGTGGAACTGGAACGTAGCGACGACTTGGAACGCGAGCTGCCCGCCGACCAGGTATTCCTGGTGGAAAGCGGCCTGCTGCATGCGCTGGTCGACGAACGCCCACTGTTCTACCTCCAGGAAGGCGACCTCCTCGGCCTTCGACGCGGACTCGAGCTCCCCGCCTGCCGGCATGCCAACGAAGAACCGATCCGCCTGCTGCCCTATTCGCGCGATGCGCTGCTCCAGCACATCCATGCTGACCAGGAGCGTCAGGAACTGCTATTGCAGTACCTGATCGGACAGACTGCCCTGCTCGGCGATGCGCTGGCGCACCTGAAGCAGCCGGAAGTCCGCCCGGCCACCGGCTTCCGCCACTTCGCCGCGGGCGAGGCGCTGATCCGCCAGGGCGACGATGCGGATCATGTGTTCATCATCATCGAGGGGCATGCCGAAGCGCTGGTGGACGGCCAGAAAGTCGGCGATGTGCAGAAGGACGAGATCTTCGGCGCCATGGCCGTGTTCACTCGCGAGAAACGCAGCGCCACGGTGGTCGCCAGCGAACCCTGCACGGTGATGGTGATTCCCAAGGAGCAGTTCCTCGGCCTTATGCAGAACAACCCGCGAATCGCCCATAGCCTGATCGAAGGCATGGCCCGGCGGATAGACCTGCTTAACCGGGAAGTGACCCAGCTGCGCCTGCGCCGCAGCGCCTGAGGCCCATTCCAGAGGGCTCGCGACTAGCTAGCAGAAAAGTTTGGCGAAAGCGTTTGACATGGAAATGAGAATCATTATTATGTCACTCAACTGGTCGCGAGATCAGCCGGTAAGCTGAGAGACCCACGCAGTCGGACTCTTCAGATTATCTCCTCATCAGGCTAATCACGGTTTTTGACCCGGCACTTTGCCGGGTCTTTTTTTGCCTGCGATTCGGCCGGAGACGACCGTTCATCGGCTGGCGATGGAATGAATGAGAACCGGCTTGACCTGATAATGAGAATAGTTATTATTACACCAACTGGTCGCGAGGCCAGCAGGTAAGCTGAGAGACCAAGCAGTCGGACTCTTCAGATTATCTCCTCATCAGGCTAATCACGGTTTCGACCCGGCACTTTGCCGGGTCTTTTTTTGCCCGCGAAAACGTAGCGCGATACGCGGCTCCAGGCCTCGCGCCCTTCCTTCAACGTGCCTTCTTCATCTCCGCGCAATAGTCCTTGTCCGGCTGTGCCGGCGTGTACCAGGCGTAGTCGGCCTCACGCGTCGTTACCGCCTGCCCGGCCTCGACCAGCATCAGTACCTGCGTGCCCTTCTCCGCACCAAGGTCGCGCAGGTGGACCGGTACGCCGAGGTCGCGCCGGGCGTGGAAGCTGCCGGCGACGAGCATCGCCGGCCGCGGCGCATCGAGAAGACGCTCGGCCATGCGGCGGTCGCGTTGCTGCTGGACGGCGAGCATCGCCGGCAATTGATCGTCGGGAAGCATGCCGCAGTGGGATTCGCGAATCTGCGCAAGCAGCGGCAGGCGCACGCTGTCACGCCTGGAGGCCGTTCCGGGAAGCGGCGGACGCTCCCTGTAGATGCGCATGATCTCGCTCCGCTGGAGGTTCGCCGCCAGCAACGGCGCGGGTTGCGCAACCGCCCAGGACACCAGGGGTCCGTACTGCGTCCAGTCCCAACCTTTCTGCCAGTCCAGGGCCTGCTCCAGGTTCGCCACCGGCTTGCCGGTCCCGAGTTGTACGCGGACCGCATCCACCCGTGGTTGCTGGCCGGGATCGAGCATTTCCAGCAGCAGGCTGCCCTGCGCCCGATATTCGCCCAGGGCCTGCGCCAGCCACAGTTCCACGGCATGATGATCGGGATTGTCGTGCTTCTCGCCGACGATCACTCGCGGCGCGGCCGCCAGGCGTGCGACCAGTTGCTGCGGGCTCAGCGTCACGCCGCTGCGCAATTCGACGATTCGTCCCGTCTGCGGATCGTCGCGCCCTTCCGGGCTCTGCCAATCAGGCAGCGGCGGCAGTTGGGACTGGCAGCCGCCCAGCAGCAGACAGAAAGCGAACAGGCGAATGCGCATGGCGACTCCTTCAACGGGCGACGATCAGCGGATGACCTCGCTCGGGATGACGCTGGACCAGGACCTCGAGGCCGAACACCGCGCGCAACGGCTCGGGGCGCAGGACTTCCTCGGGCGTACCGAGCAGGTGCGGGCGACCATTCTGCAACAGCAGCAGGCGGTCGCAATAGCGCGCGGCCAGGTTGAGATCGTGGAGGATCACCAGCACCGAGGCACCACGGCGGGCGAAATCATGCACCGCCTGCAGGGTAGTGTGCTGGTGCAGCGGGTCGAGCGCCGAAGTCGGTTCGTCGAGCAGCAGCACCTGCCCCGGCTCGCCCGGCCACAGCTGCGCCAGCACCCGCGCCAGGTGCACGCGCTGGCGTTCGCCGCCGGACAGCGCCAGGTAGCTGCGCCCGGCCAGATGGCTGGCGTCGGCCGCCGCCAAGGCCTCAGCGACGATCTGCACATCGCGCTCGCGGCCGCTGGAATGGGGCAGCCGACCGAAGCCGACCACCGCCTCCACCGGAAAGGCGAAGCCCAGCGACGAACTCTGCGGCAGCACCGCCAGGCGCTGCGCGCGAGCGACGCCCGGCCAGTCGTCGAGGCCGCGCTCGTCGAGCAGCACCAGCCCTTCGGCCGGCTCCAGTTCGCCACAGAGAGCGCCAAGCAAGGTGCTCTTGCCAGCGCCGTTGGGGCCGAGTACGCCGAGCATCTCGCCAGGCCGCAGCTCCAGCTCGAGGCCTTCCAGTACAGTCTTTCCGCCACGGCGGATGGACAGGTTCTCCACGCGCAGCATCAGGCCCGCCCCCGCAATAGCAGATAAAGGAAGAACGGCGCGCCGATCAGTGCCGTGACGATGCCGATCGGCAACTCCGCCGGAGCCAGCGCCAGGCGCGCCAGCAGGTCGGCAAGCAGCAGGAGAATGGCGCCGGCCATCATCGAGGCCGGCAGCAACGTCCGATGATCCGGACCGGCAACCAGACGGATCAGGTGCGGCACCACCAGGCCGATGAAGCCGATCATCCCCGCCGCCGCCACTGCGGCGCCGACGCCGAGGGCAGTGCAAAGCACCAGTTCGGCCTTCAATCGCTCGACGTCGAAGCCCAGGTGACGGGCCTCGGACTCGCCGAGCAGCAGTGCGTTCAGCGCATCTGCCCGGCGCGGTAGCCAGCAGGCCACCAGCAGCGCCACCAGCAGCAGCGGCCAGAGTCGTGGGTAGCTGGCGCCGTTCAGGCTGCCCAGGTTCCAGAAGGTCAGGGTACGCAAGGTGGCGTCATCGGCGAGATAGGTAAACAGTCCGATCACCGCGCCGGACAGCGCGGTCAAGGCGATCCCTGCCAGCAACATGGTGGCCACGCTGGTCTGGCCATCGCGGCGGCCAAGTCGATAGACCAGCCAGGTCACCCCCAGGCCGCCGCCGAAGGCGCACAGCGACAGCAGGTAGGGCGCGAGGAACGCCGGCAAGCCACCCAGCGAGGCGCCGAATACGATGGCCAGCGCCGCGCCGAGGGCCGCGCCGCTGGACACCCCGACCAGCCCTGGATCGGCCAGCGGGTTGCGGAACAGGCCCTGCATCGCCACCCCGGACAGCGCCAGCACCGCGCCCACGGCCAGGCCGAGCAGGGTCCGCGGCAGGCGGATCTGGCCGAGGATCATTTCCGCCTGGGCCAGGCCCGTTCCATCGAGCGGCAGCCCGGCCAGGCGCAGCGCGGCGCGCAGGGTATCGCCCAGCGGCAGGCTGACGGGACCGAGGGCGAGGGACAACCAGAGGACCAACACGAGCGAAATCCCCAGCGCACCGAACAGTGCGCGGGGACGAACAACCGATTTCAATGGGCGGCTTCCGTACTCAGCGGTTTCGCGGAAGGATAAAAGGCTGCGGAGAGAGCCGCCAGGCCATCCGGCAGGCGCGGACCGAGGCCGCCCACCAGGAGCGTCGGGTCCAGCACCAGCAGACGTCCGTCACGCGCCGCGCGGGTCGCGGCGAGCCCGGGGTTCTGCTTGAGCAGCGCGGCACGCGCCGCATCACCTTCGAGGCTGCGGTCGGCGATCACCACCGCGACCGGATCGAGCGCTGCCAGGGCTTCCACCGAGATCGGCTTGTAACCCTCATGGGTAGCCAGGTTGCGTGCTCCGGCTCGGTTCAGGACCCAATCGCCGCCGGTATTGCGCCCGGCTACCAGCAACTGACCGCCGGCATTGCCGATCACCAGCAGGACGCCCGGGGCCGGCTGGCTCTTCTGCGCGGCCACGATCCAGTCCGCCTGGCGCCGCAGCCGCTGGCGATAGTCAAGTTCGGCGGCCTCGGCGCGCTGGGGCACGCCGAGCCAGTCGCCGAGCTTCTTCAGATTGCTTTCCAGTGCCTCCAGATCCGGCTTGGCGGAGAGGGTCTCGACTCGCACGCCGGCGCCTTCGAGCTGCTTGAGTACCGGCGGAGGCCCCATTTCCTCGGTGCCGATGAGGATATCCGGACGCAACGCCAGCACGCCCTCGGCAGCCAGTTGGCGCTGGTAGCCGACGCTCGGCAACTGTTTCAGCGCCTGCGGATGCTGGCTGGTGGTGTCCACCCCGACCAGCTTGCTCTCGCCGCCCAGCGCCACCACCCATTCGCTCAGCGAGCCGCCCGCGCTCACCCAGCGTTGCGGCAGCTCGGCGGCCTGGGCCATGCCGGTGCCGAGCAGGATGCCCAGCGCCAACCCGTTGAATAGTCGATCGATACGCATGATCTCTCCTCAGAGCGCCTTGAAGGATTCGGCCAGTTCGCGCCAGTCGTCGCGCTCGGGCTCGCCGGGCTTGCGCGCGCCGAACAGTTGCACGATCAGTTCGCCGTCGGCGTCGAAGGCCTCCCAACTGGTTACGATGCCATCGGTGCTCGGCTTGCGCACCCGCCAAAGTTCGGCGATGCCGGTGGTCTTCAAGTGCAGGTTGAATTCCGGATCGAGCACGTTGAACCAGTCGTCCAGCCACTTCAGGTTGCACACTGGCCCGGTATGGATCTGGATGCAGTGGGCGTTGCCGACGAACACCATGATCGGCAATCCGCTTTCGGCCGCCGCTTCGAAGAGTTTCGCCAGCTCGCCATTGTCCAGGCGCTCGGCCCATTCGCCGCCAGCCAGGCGCAGCGCCTGGGTGCGCTGCGCGCCATGCTTCTTCAGCAGGGCGTGGAAATGATGGGTGTCCTTCAACGCGGCCCAGCCTTCGCGCAAGGCGGCGGCATCGATCTGCGCATCGACGAGCGAAGCAGCCGGCGCGCGGGGTTCGCGCAGGGCCAGCACGGCATCCTGCTCGGCAGCCCGCAGGCGCTCGACCAGCGGTTCCCAGGCGCGGACATCGCTGGCCTCGGTAAGGAACACCTTGTGCACCGCCACGCCCTGCTGGTCGAACACCTGGATGCTGCGCTGGGTACCCCGCGATGTCTCCTCGGCAATGGCGAAGACGGCGTTCCAACCCCCCAGGAACAGGCGCAGGTCGATATCCGGCGAGACCACCAGGCCCATCTGCCCATTGGCAGAGACCGTCACTTCGCGATACGGCCCCTTGCGTTCGTGGACGCAATGCTCGTTGCGGGTCAGCGCCATGATCGGCCCCAGTTCGCCGAGCGCCGGCAGCAAGGCGGCCCAGTCCGGCCGCAGGCGCACGGCATCGATGCCGACCCGGCTGGCGACCAGCTCGCCTTCGCTGACCTGCAACAGCGCGGCGGCGTCGCGCGCGCGTAGCTGCGGTCGCTCGGCGCGCAGGTCCTGCCAGGCGCGGTAAAGCTCGGCAGGGGAATGGGAAAGGCTGGGAGTGCTGCTCATCGACGGTTCCTCGGGCATATCCGGTTCGGTCGCGCTACGCGCAAAAACAGGTGAACTTTGCCACAAAACGCATATCTGAATCCATTTGATAATTATTTGCATTAGCGTTTTTCTGGCAGTACCTTGTGCGCCCGACGTCCCCCTGGCTATTCGCCACCGGCCCGACCCAAGGAGTCCCACATGCCGCTCTCCCCGCCCTTCGCCCTGCGCCCCTGCCTGGCCCTGCTGTTGCTCAGCCCTTCCCTGGCCCTGGCGGGGAACGCCGTCCCGCTGACCCCGACCACCATCACCGCCACCCGTACCGAGCAGGCAGTGGATTCGGTGCCAAGCACCGTCAGCGTGCAGACCCGCGAACAACTGGACCGGCAGAACGTCAACAACATCAAGGAACTGGTGCGCTACGAACCGGGAGTCTCGGTCGGCGGCGCCGGCCAGCGTGCCGGGATCACCGGCTACAACATCCGCGGCATCGACGGGAACCGCATCCTTACGCAGATCGACGGGGTCGAACTGCCCAACGACTTCTTCAGCGGCCCCTACGCGCAGACCCACCGCAACTACGTCGATCCGGACATAGTAAAGCGCGTGGAAATCCTTCGCGGCCCGGCCTCGGCGCTATACGGCAGCAACGCCATCGGCGGCGCGGTGAGCTACTTCACCCTCGACCCGTCGGACATCATCAAGGACGGCAAGGACGTCGGCGCCCGGCTGAAGGCCGGCTACGAGTCGGCCAGCCACTCCTGGCTGACCTCGGCCACCGTCGCCGGCCGCGCCGACGACTTCGACGGCCTGCTGCATTATGGCTACCGCCAGGGCCACGAGACCGAATCCAACGGCGGCCACGGCGGCACCGGGCTCTCGCGCAGCGAAGCCAACCCGGAAGACGCCGACAGCTACAGCCTGCTCGGCAAGCTGGGCTGGAACTACGCCGAGGGTAGCCGCTTCGGGCTGGTCTTCGAGAAGTACAAGAGCGACGTCGATACCGACCAGAAGAGCGCCTATGGCGGCCCGTACGACAAGGGCAAGCCAGCCATCCCGCCGAGCATGCTGCCGGGCGGCATGTACCAGTGGCGCAAGGGCAACGACACCCTGACTCGCGAGCGCTACGGCCTGGAGCACCATTTCCTGCTCGACAGCCCGGTCGCCGATCGCATCCAGTGGAGCCTGAACTACCAGTTGGCGAAGACCGACCAGGCGACCCGCGAGTTCTACTACCCGATCACCCGCAAGGTCCTGCGCACCCGCGACACTACCTACAAGGAACGCCTGTGGGTCTTCGACAGCCAGTTGGACAAGAGCTTCGCCATCGGCGAGACCGAGCACCTGCTGAGCTACGGGATCAATCTCAAGCACCAGAAGGTCACCGGCATGCGCAGCGGCACCGGCACCAACCTGGACACCGGCGCGGACAGTCCGCGCGATGCCCTGGAGCGCAGCAGCGACTTTCCCGATCCGACGGTGAAGACCTACGCCCTGTTCGCCCAGGACAACATCAGCTGGAACGACTGGACCTTCACTCCCGGCCTGCGTTACGACTACACGCGCATGGAGCCGCACATCACCGACGAGTTCCTGCGCACCATGAAGCAGAGCCAGAACACCGCGGTCGACGAGTCGGACAAGAAATGGCACCGGGTTTCGCCCAAGTTCGGCGTGACCTACGACTTCGCCCAGCACTACACCTGGTACGGCCAATACGCCCAGGGCTTCCGCACGCCCACCGCCAAGGCGCTGTACGGTCGATTCGAGAACCTGCAGGCGGGCTACCACATCGAGCCTAACCCCAACCTCAAGCCGGAAAAGAGCCAGAGCTTCGAGACCGGGCTGCGCGGCAAGTTCGACGAAGGCAGCTTCGGCGTGGCGGTGTTCTACAACAAATATCGCGACTTCATCGACGAAGACGCCCTGAATACCGATAGCACCGGCGGCAACGGCCAGACCTTCCAGTCCAACAACATCGAGCGTGCGGTGATCAAGGGCGTCGAGCTCAAGGGCCGCCTGGAGCTGGGCGCCTTCGGCGCGCCGCAGGGACTCTACACCCAGGGCAGCGTGGCCTACGCCTACGGTCGCAACAAGGACAACGGCGAGCCGATCAACAGCGTCAACCCACTCACCGGAGTGTTCGGCCTGGGCTACGACGAAGCAGACGGCAACTACGGCGGGCTGCTCAGCTGGACCCTGGTCAAACGCAAGGATCGCGTCGACGACAGCACCTTCCACACCCCGGATGGCACCGCCAGCCAGTTCAAGACCCCGGGCTTCGGCGTCCTCGACCTCAGCGCCTACTACAGGCTGAGCAAGGACCTGACCCTCAACGCCGGTCTCTACAACCTGACCGACAAGAAATACTGGCTGTGGGATGACGTGCGCGGCTACGACAGCGTCGGCGAGGCTTCGGCGCTGGCCCCGGCCAACATCGACCGACTGTCCCAGCCAGGCCGCAATTTCGCGGTCAACCTGGTCTGGGACATCTGACCCGTTACCCCTTCGCACACGGAAGTGCCCCCATACCCAGCGCCTGGCCATGCCGGGCGCTTTCCATGCCACAGGTGAAAGCCGTCCTCCGGATCAGGGATAATGATCCCGGCAAACGGAGCGCCCATGATCCACCTGTGTCCCTCTTCCCATCTCGCCGAAGGCAACAGCCGCGGCTTCCTCGTCGATGAGCGGCGGCTGTTCGCGGTGCGTCGCGACGGCCGCGCCTACATCTACCTGAACCGCTGCCCGCATCGCGGCATCCCGTTGGAGTGGCAGCCCGATGCCTTCCTCGACGACAGCGCCAGCCTGATCCGTTGCGCCAGCCACGGCGCGCTGTTCCTCATCGAGTCCGGCGAGTGCGTCGCCGGCCCCTGCGCTGGCGAGCGCTTGCGCGCCCTGCCCTGCCGGGAAGACGCCGAAGGCCTCTGGGTGGAGCTGGACGACTGACCCAACGGGGGATGGGCGGCAAGCCGCGAGGCAACGGCTAGGCTTGCGGCACAAAGATGAAAAAGAGGAAGGAACGCGCCATGCGCCGATTCAGCCTGCGCTTCGTCCTGCTGCTCCTGTTCGGCCTGCTGCTCTATGCCTGCCGCAATGAACCGGGCCCCGTACGGCTCGCCCCTGGCGTAACAGCGGCGGATTACCGGACTTTCTTCATCCAGGCGGTACGCGCCGAGGGGCACCGCATCGACTTCGAGGAGCGTTTCGATACGGCCGTGCGCCGCGCCCTGGAGGCCAAGGGCTATCGCTACCAGGCGGAACACGGCGACCTGCGGGTGATCTACGCCCTCGGCCTGCAACGCCAGCCGGGCCTGGAAATGCGCCCGGTGATCACCCAGGATGGCGTCTTCACCCAGACCCAACTGACCGAAGACACCGAGGCCAGGCTGGCGCTGCGCATCCTTGATGAAAGCAACGGCAGGGTCCTTCTGGAAAGCGTGCTGAGCCGCCAACTGCACGATCCGGCGCTGACCCAGGAAGCGTTCGACCGCGGCGTCGCGCAGTTGCTGAAGGACTTCCCGAGTCGCAGTCAACCTTGAATGTCACAGGCCGTCGAAGTCGTCCTCGCGACGCTCGGCGCTCTCGCCGGGTGCCGACAGCCGGGGCGGCCGCCGTTGCAGCCACCACAGGGCGGCGATCCCCAGGGCAGCCATTGCGCCGCGGAACAGCAAGCCGAACAGGTTGCCGTCGGCCTCCATCCCGCCCTCGATCCAGGCAATCAATAGCCGCGACAGGGTCAGGATCGATTGCAGCAGCACTACCAGGATCAACGCCGGCTGCACCAGCGAAGCCCGGCGCAGGGCGAACAGCAGGAACAACGCCAGGGCGAACTGATGGCCGCCATAGAACACCCGCGCATCGCTGACCGCCGAAGGCTCCATCAGCAGCATGCCACTGAGATTGGCCATCTCGTAGGGACGCACCCAGTACAGCACTCCCAGCGCGCCCCATACCAGCGCCTGAACCAGCAAAACCAAACGGGCGAAGAGCATCCCCTTTCTCCTCGGGCCTGTTGCCCCCAGCGGTCAGTTCGACACCGGCGGCGAACGCCCCGGCAACCCTAAGGACAGCAGACCCAAACCGCGCCGACGAGTTCGCTGCGACAATCCGTCCCTGCCCAACGGCAACCCGGCGCGGCGGGCAGCGCATCGCTTCGTCACAAGTGGATACAGCTCACCGGCTGGGTGGCGGCGGGTGCCAGCGGTATGCTCCCGGCATTCGCTCGCAGCAAGGAGAATCCCATGCGCCGCTTCGCACCCCTGGCCGTCCTGGCCGCCACCCTGCTCCACGGTTCCCTGGTCCAGGCCGCCGAACCGCTGGCCATCGACGTCCACCGCGACGCCAACTGCGGCTGCTGCAAGGACTGGATCAAGCACCTCGAAGCCAACGGTTTCAAGGTCACCGACCATGTGGAAGCAGACATGAGCGCAGTCAAGAGCCGCCTCGGCGTGCCCTACAGCATGGGCTCCTGTCATACCGGAGTGATCGACGGCAAGTTCGTCGAAGGCCACGTGCCGGCAGCCGACATCCTCAAGCTGCGCGAACGTGCCGACCTGGTCGGCGCCGCCGTACCGGGCATGCCGGTCGGCTCGCCGGGCATGGAAATGGGCGACCGCCAGGACGCCTACCAGGTCGTCGGCCTGACCAGGAGCGGCCAGGCCTCGGTACTGGCGGAGTACCCGGGACGCTAACGAAAACGCCGTTTCCCCCAGGGGAAACGGCGTTTTTCCTTGTAGCAGGGCGTGAGGATCACTCCGCCAGGCTATCGACCTTCTTCTGCGGCGACAGCAGCCCGTCGGCGCGGAACATCGACTTGATCCCGCGCACCGCCTGGCGCAGGCGGTCGCGGTTCTCGATCAGGGCGAAACGCACATGATCGTCGCCGTAGTCGCCGAAGCCGATCCCCGGCGACACCGAGACCTTGGCGTCCTGCAACAGCTTCTTGGCGAACTCCAGCGAGCCCAGATGCGCGTAGGGCTCGGGGATCTTCGCCCAGACGTACATCGAGGCCTTCGGGTTCTCCACCATCCAGCCGGCCTCGCGCAGCCCCTTCACCAGGACGTCGCGGCGCTGCTGGTACTGCCGGGCGATATCGCGGACGCACTGCTGGTCGCCTTCCAGAGCGGCGATGGCCGCCACCTGCAGGGGCGTGAAGGTGCCGTAGTCGTGGTAGCTCTTGATCCGCGCCAGGGCCGAGACCAGCTCGGGATTGCCGACCATGAAGCCGATCCGCCAGCCGGCCATGTTGTAGCTCTTCGACAGGGTGAAGAACTCCACGGCGATGTCCTTGGCGCCCGGCACCTGCATGATCGACGGCGCTTTCCAGCCGTCGTAGACGATGTCGGCATAGGCCAGGTCGTGCACGACCATCACGTCGTACTGCTTGGCCAGCGCCACCACGCGCTCGAAGAAGTCCAGCTCGACGCACTGCGCGGTCGGGTTGGAGGGGAAGCCGAGAATCATCATGCGTGGCTTGGGAATCGATTCACGGATCGCCCGTTCCAGCTCGTTGAAGAAATCGATGCCCGGCACCAGCGGCACCGAGCGCACCTGGGCGCCGGCGATCACCGCACCGTAGATATGGATCGGATAGCTCGGGTTGGGCACGAGGATGGTGTCGCCATGGTCGAGGGTCGCCAGCATCAGGTGCGCCAGGCCTTCCTTGGAGCCGATGGTGACGATGGCTTCGCTTTCCGGGTCGATCTGCACGTCGTAGCGGTCGCGGTACCAGTGCGAGATGGCCCGGCGCAGGCGCGGGATGCCGCGCGAGGTGGAGTAGCCATGGGTGTCTTCGCGCTGGGCGACGGTGCAGAGCTTCTCGACGATATGCGGCGGGGTCGGCCCGTCGGGATTGCCCATGCTCAGGTCGATGATGTCCTCGCCACGGCGACGAGCGGCCATCTTCAGTTCGGCGGTGATATTGAAAACGTAGGGGGGAAGGCGGTCGATGCGCGCGAAACGGCGCGCAGGGCGTGATTCAGCCATGCTGTCCTCGGAGTAACGTAAGCGCCCGGAACCGTCCGAGCGACGCCGGCCGCTGCGGCGGCCTGGAAAGCACCAGCCAGGCGCTTTCTTGTCGGCGAACATAAAGGCCGATAGGCTGCTTGTCGAGTCCCCCCTCGCGTTTTTCATTCCATTTCACAGGAAAAGGCCCATGTCCCGACGCTACTGGCAACTCGATGTGTTCGCCGAGCGTCCGCTCACCGGCAACGGCCTGGCCGTGTTCGACGACGCCAGCGCCCTCGATGACGCCGCCATGCAGGCCTGGACCCGCGAACTGCGCCAGTTCGAGTCGATCTTCCTGCTGCCGGGCGACGACCCACGGGCCTTCCGCGCACGGATCTTCACCCTGGAGGAAGAACTGCCGTTCGCCGGCCACCCGCTGCTCGGCGCCGCCGCCCTGCTCCATCACCTGCGCGGCGGCGACAACGAACAGCACTGGACGCTGCACCTGGCCAGCAAGTCGCTGGCCCTGCGCAGCGTGCGGGCGGGCAGCGGTTTCTACGCCGAGATGGACCAGGGCCGCGCCGAATTCGGCGCCACCCCGGACGCCGGGACCTGCCGCTGGTTCGCCGAAGCCTTCTCGCTATCGGCCAACGACCTGTCCGGGCATCCGCCGCGGGTGGTGAGCACCGGCCTGCCCTACCTGCTCCTGCCGGTGACCGCCGAGGCACTGGGTCGAGCCCGTCAGGTCAACGATTTGCAAGAAGCCCTGGATAAACTCGGCGCGGCGTTTGTCTATCTGCTCGACGTCGACGGGCGCGAGGGCCGCACCTGGGACAGCCTGGGGCTGGTGGAAGACGTGGCTACCGGCAGCGCTGCCGGTCCGGTCGCCGCCTACCTGGTGGAATACGGGCTTGCCGCGCGCGGCGAACCCTTCGTCCTGCACCAGGGACGCTTCCTCGAGCGGCCGAGCCGGCTCGACGTCCAGGTCGCGACAGACGGTAGCGTAAGGGTCGGCGGCCACGTCCAACTGCTCGCCCGCGCCGAGCTGCTGACCTCGGCCTGACGGTCGGGGTGGCGCTGGCGGCGGACGACGACAACACTGAAGAAGCGAAACGTACAGGAGAACCGCCATGCTCTGGCGCAAAGGACGACGCAGTGACAACGTGATTGATGCCCGGGGCGAAGGAGGCGCAGGCGGCGGTGGCGGCATGCGCATCGGCGGCAAGGGCCTCAGCCTGGGTGGGGTGGCCATCGTGGTGGTGGTCGGCCTGCTGATGGGCCAGGACCCGATGCAGATCCTCGGGTCGCTGCTCGGCCAGATGGACAGCCCGGCGCCGGCCACCCAGCAGCAGGCCGGCGGTCGGGCCCCGGCGGCCAACGACGAGCAGAGCGAGTTCGTCCGCTCGATCCTCGGCGACACCGAGGACACCTGGGAACAGATCTTCGCCAGCGGCCAGGCACAATACCAACAGCCCAAGCTGGTGCTGTTCAGCAATGGGGTGAATTCCGCCTGCGGCTTCGCCTCGTCGGCCACCGGGCCGTTCTACTGTCCGGCCGACCGCCGGGTCTACCTCGACCTGGAGTTCTTCCGCGAGATGGAACAGCGCTTCTCCGCCGCCGGCGACTTCGCCCAGGCCTATGTGATCGCCCACGAGGTCGGCCACCACGTGCAGAACCTGATGGGCATCTCGGCCAAGATCAACGCTGCCCGCCAGCGCGGCGCGCGCATGGAGGGCGCCAACGGCCTGTCGGTACGCCAGGAACTGCAGGCGGACTGCTTCGCCGGGGTCTGGGCCAACCGTGCACAGCAGCGGCTGAACTGGCTGGAGCCGGGCGACATCGAGGAAGCCCTGAACGCCGCCAACGCCATCGGCGACGATCGCCTGCAACGCCAGGGCCGCGGCATGGTGGTGCCGGATTCCTTCACCCATGGCTCCTCGGCGCAACGCATGCGCTGGTTCAAGACCGGCTTCGAGAGCGGCTCGCCGGCCAGTTGCGATACCTTCAAGGCCCAGACGCTCTGAGCCTCGCCGCCAGCCGGGCGCTTAGCGCCCCGGCTGGCTTCCCAGCGCATTCAACTGATCGGCCAGTTCCCTGGCCTCGTAGGCCGAAGCCAACCCGTCGAGATAGACCTTGCCGTTGCGGATCGGCTCGCGCACCCGCGGCGCCAGGCGCAGGCGCCCGTCCACCAGTACCGCGAGAGTGCGCCCCCGGGCCTCGCCGGTCAGCGCGGCCAGGCGGCGGGCGGCCGGTTCGGTGAAGGTGACTTCGACGCCGGGTCGACCGTTCTGGTCGTACAGGACCTCGGCGCGGAGTACGTCAGCCTGGGTCAGGCTGGGCTTCAGCGCCACCAGCATGGCCTTGCCCTGCGGGTCGGCCAGGGTGCGGAACGCGGCGGAAGGCGTGCTGGCGGCGGCATAGACCCCGAAGCTGTGCTGCGGGATCGGCAGCGGATCGCTGGCGCAGGCGGCCAGCAGCAGCGCCAGGCCCAGCGGAAGGAGTGCGAGTTTCGAGCGTTTCATGATGAGGTACTGCAGAAAACCTGAGCGGAGCGTCCGTCCGGACGCCAACGCCTATGTTAACGCCGCCCGCGCCGGGCGGGCGAGCAGGGCCTTCCGCGAGGCGACGATCGACTAGACTGGCGGAAATTCACCCCTCTCCCGCGAACTGGTATGATGCGCGCCTTTTCGAGCCGTATGAACCCCACGCAGGCCGCCGCGAGGCCCCTGGCGTGCGTGGGTCGTTTCATGCGGCTCGCGCATTTTCGGGACTCAGCCGTCTGCCGGGATCGTTCGCGATACCGCGCCGACGAGACAGCGATGCAACGCCCGCCACGCGGAAATTCGGTTTTCCCTGGTCGGCGGCCGGCTCCGCGGCCGGCCACTTCTGCTGGCGCCATGGGGATCGTTGCAGAGCACATTCAGGGGAATCCAACATGCTGGAAAAGCTGTTTCAACTAAAGGCGCACAACACCACGGTGCGCACCGAGATCCTGGCGGGGATCACCACCTTCCTGACCATGGCCTACATCCTCTTCGTCAACCCGAGCATCCTCGGCGAGACCGGCATGGACAAGGGCGCGGTGTTCGTCGCCACCTGCCTGGCAGCGGCCATCGGCTCGACCATCATGGGCCTGATCGCCAACTACCCGATCGCCCTGGCCCCCGGCATGGGCCTCAACGCCTTCTTCACCTACACCGTGGTGCTGCACATGGGCCACAGCTGGCAGGTCGCGTTGGGCGCAGTGTTCATTTCCGCCACCATGTTCTTCCTGCTGTCGATCTTCCGCATCCGCGAATGGATCATCAACAGCATCCCCCTGCCGCTGCGCTCGGCGATCGCCGCCGGCATCGGCCTGTTCCTCGCACTGATCGCCCTGCAGAACGCCGGCATCGTGGTGGACAACCCGGCAACCCTGATCGGCATGGGCGACCTGACCAAGCCGGCACCGATCCTCGCCACCCTCGGCTTCATCCTGATTGTCGCCCTGGAGGCGCGTAGCGTCACCGGCGCGGTGCTGATCGGTATCCTGGTGGTCACCGCCATCGCCATCCTGCTCGGCGTGACCCAGTTCGGCGGCGTGGTCTCGATGCCGCCGTCGCTGGCACCGACCTTCCTCCAACTGGACATCAAGGGCGCGCTGGACATCGGCCTGGTCAGCGTGATCTTCGCCTTCCTCTTCGTCGACCTGTTCGACAACTCCGGCACCCTGATCGGCGTCGCCAAGCGCGCCGGACTGATGGGCAAGGACGGCCACATGCCGAAGATGGGCCGCGCGCTGATCGCCGACAGTACCGCCGCCATGGGCGGCTCGCTGCTGGGCACCTCGACCACCACCAGCTACATCGAGTCCGCCGCAGGCGTCAGCGCCGGCGGCCGCACCGGCCTGACCGCCATCGTCGTCGCCATCCTGTTCCTCCTCGCGCTGTTCTTCGCCCCGCTGGCCGGCAGCGTACCGGCCTTCGCCACCGCCCCGGCGCTGCTCTTCGTCGCCGTACTGATGGCCTCGGGCCTGGCAGAGATCGACTGGGAAGACATCACCGTCGCCGCGCCGGTGGTCGTCACCGCGCTGGCCATGCCGTTCACCTATTCGATCGCCACCGGCATCGCCTTCGGCTTCATATCCTGGACCGCGATCAAGGTGCTGTCCGGGCGCTGGCGCGAACTGAACCCGGCGCTGGTGATCCTCTCCGTCCTGTTCGTGATCAAGCTGGGCTTCTTCAACGCATGAGCCGTCCACAGTTCGACCCCAGCGCCTACGCCGCGCAACTGGAAGACAAGAAGTCCCGCCTCGCCGGATTGCTGGCCCCGTTCGCGGCACCCGCGCCGGAGGTCTTCGAGTCGCCGCGAGAGCATTACCGGCTGCGCGCCGAATTCCGCCTGTGGCGGGAAACCGGCAACGAGAAGCGTCACTACGCGATGTTCGAGCAGGGCGACAAGCACACGCCGATCCTGATCGAGGATTTCCCCATCGCCAGCCGCCGCATCAACGAACTGATGCCGCGCCTGAAGGCGGCCTGGGCCGACCCGGCGCTGGGCTTCAAGCTGTTCCAGGTGGAGTTTCTCACCACCCTGGCCGGCGACGCGCTGATCACCCTCTGCTACCACCGGCCGATCGACGACGCCTGGCGACAGGCAGCGGAAAAGCTCGCGGCGGAACTGGGCGTGAACCTGGTCGGGCGTTCGCGCGGCAAGCGTATCGTCGTCGGACGCGACTATGTGGAGGAGGAACTGTCGGTCGCCGGCCGGCGCTTCCGCTACCGCCAGCCCGAGGGGGCTTTCACCCAGCCCAACGGCGAGGTCAACCAGAAGATGCTCGGCTGGGCCTACGAGGCGCTCGGCCAGCGCGACGACGACCTGCTCGAACTGTACTGCGGCAACGGCAACTTCACCCTGCCCCTGGCCACCCGGGTACGCAAGGTGCTGGCCACCGAGATCAGCAAATCCTCGGTCAATGCGGCGCTGGCCAACCTGGCCGACAACGCGGTGGACAACGTCAGCCTGGTGCGCCTGTCGGCCGAAGAGCTGACCCAGGCGCTGAACGAGGTTCGCCCGTTCCGCCGCCTGGCCGACATCGATCTGAAGAGCTACGCCTTCGGCAATGTCTTCGTCGATCCGCCACGAGCCGGCATGGATCCGGACACCTGCGAGCTGACCCGGCGCTTCGAGCGCATCCTGTACATTTCGTGCAACCCGGAAACCCTGGCGCAGAACATCGCTCAACTGCACGACACGCACCGGATCAGCCGCTGCGCGCTGTTCGACCAGTTCCCCTACACCCACCACATGGAAAGCGGCGTCCTGCTCGAACGCCGCTGAGAGTGGCCGCGCCCCACGGCGCGGCTGTGCCTCAGAGTCGCACCGGGAGGCGCCGCGCCAGGTGCAATCCTTCCGTCGTCACCTCGGCGCCATAGGCCAGCACCTCGACGCCCGCTTGCGCCGCCTCGCGCAACGCCTTGCCATAGGCTGGATCGATCTCGTCGGCGGGGCGCACCGCCTCGACCCCGGAAAGGTTCACGCAGTACAGCTGCACCGCGCGGATCCCCTCCCGCGCCAGCGCCGCCAGTTCGCGCAGGTGCTTGGCGCCGCGCAGCGTCACCGCGTCGGGAAAGGCCGCCACGGCGGTTTCGTCGAAGCCCAGGGTGACGCTCTTCACCTCGATGAACAGTGCGCCCGTGGGGTATTCCAGGCGAAAGTCGGCGCGACTGTTCTCCACGCCGTAGGCCACTTCCCGGCGCAGAGCGGTGAAACCGGCAAGCTCCGCGATGTCCCCGGCCAGCAGCGCCTCCTCTACCAGGCGGTTGGCCCGCGCCGTGTTGACGCAGGCCAGGCGGCCCTGCGGGGTCTCGCTCAGCTCCCAGGTCCCCGGCAGCTTGCGCTTGGGGTCGTTGGAGCGGCTGAACCAGACCCGGCAGCCTTCGCTCATGCAATTGAGCATCGAACCGGTATTCGGACAGTGGATGGTCAGGCGCTCGCCGCCGGCGCTCTCGATATCGGCGAGGAAACGCTTGTAGCGACGCAGCAGGCGGCCTTCTTCCAGTGGCTGCTCGAAACGCATCAGGGCCGCCAGTTCTTCAGGCCGCGGGCGATCCGCTCCACCGCTTCCTGCAGGCGCGGCAGGTTCTGGGTATAGGCGAAACGCACGTGGTGGCCGGCCTGGTGGCGGCCGAAATCCAGCCCCGGGGTGAAGGCCACGTGCTCGGTCTCGATGAAGTGCTTGCAGAAGGCGTAGGCATCGCCGCCGAACGCACTGATATCGGCGTAGAGATAGAAGGCGCCTTCCGGCTCCACGGCGATCCCGAAACCCAGCTCGCGCAGGGCCGGCAGGAGGAAGTCGCGACGGCGGGCGAACTCTTCGCGACGCTCTTCGAGAATGGCGATGGTGCTCGGCTCGAAACAGGCCAGCGCGGCCTGCTGGGCCATGCTCGGCGCGCTGATGTAGAGGTTCTGCGCCAGCTTCTCCAGCTCAGGCACCGCCGCTGCCGGCGCCACCAGCCAGCCCAGGCGCCAGCCGGTCATGCCGAAATACTTGGAAAAACTATTCAGGACGAAAGCGTCGTCGTCGACTTCCAGCACCGAGGCGGCGTCCACGCCATAGGTCAGGCCGTGATAGATCTCGTCCACCACCAGGTGCCCGCCGCGGGCCTTCAAGGCGCCCGACAGGCCGGCCAGTTCGTCGCGATCGAGCAGGGTCCCGGTCGGATTCGCCGGCGTCGCCACCAGAGCGCCTACACTGTCTGAATCCCAGTGTCGCTCGATGAGATCCGGCGTCAGTTGGTAACGGCTGTCCGGCCCCACCGGCACCAGTTGCGCGGCGCCTTCCACCAGGCGCAGGAAATGCCTGTTGCACGGGTAGCCCGGGTCGGCGAGCAACCAGTGGCGGCCGGGGTCGACCAGCAAGCTGCTGGCCAGCAGCAGGGCTCCGGAACCGCCCGGAGTGACCAGCACGCGCTGCGGGTCGAGGTCGACCCTGTAGCGTTCGCCGTAGAATTTCGCGATCGCCTCGCGCAGCGCCGGCAGGCCGCGGGCGGCGGTGTAGCGGGTATGCCCGGCGGCCAGGGCGGCGCGCCCGGCCTCGACGATCGGCTCGGCCGTGGTGAAGTCCGGCTCGCCGATCTCCAGGTGGATCACATCGTGGCCGGCGGCCTGCAACTCGTTGGCCCGCGCCAGCAGGGCCATGACATGGAAAGGCTCGATGGCCCGACTGCGCGCGCTATAGGAGGTAGCCATGGATATTCCGAACTTTGCGAGGAAAAACCGATTCTAACCAAGCCATTACGCGGGCGACACCAGCCTCGACAACCGGGAGTAGCGCCAAGGTTATCGTTCTGGTAAGTTCGCCCGCTTGCGACCGCGGGGCCGGAGAGCCGGCGAGGGAACCCTGCCGCGGACAGGATTAGCGAAAGTGAGAGGCGGCCATTCATGTCCACCAAAGCAAAACAACAGAGCAGCCAGCAGATGACCCGCGGCTTCGAACCCTATCAGGAAACCAAGGGCGAGGAGTACATGAGCGAGCGCATGCGCGCGCACTTCACCGCGATCCTGAACAAATGGAAACAGGAGCTGATGGAAGAGGTCGACCGTACCGTGCATCACATGCAGGACGAAGCGGCCAACTTCCCCGATCCGGCCGACCGCGCCAGCCAGGAAGAAGAATTCAGCCTGGAACTGCGCGCCCGCGACCGCGAGCGCAAGCTGATCAAGAAGATCGACGAGACCCTGCAACTGATCGAAGACGAAGAGTACGGCTGGTGCGACTCCTGCGGCGTCGAGATCGGCATCCGTCGCCTGGAGGCGCGCCCCACCGCGACCCTCTGCATCGACTGCAAGACCCTCGCGGAAATCCGCGAGAAGCAACTCGGCTCCTGAGCCGGACCGACGGGGCGCCAAGGCGCCCCGTTTCGTTTCCGCCGTTCCCCGCCGCACCGCCCGCGCCATGAGCTCTTCCTATGTAGGCCGCTTCGCCCCGACGCCCAGCGGCTACCTGCACTTCGGTTCCCTGGTGGCGGCCGTCGCCTCCTACCTGGACGCGCGTGCCGTCGGCGGCCGCTGGCTGGTGCGCATGGAGGACCTCGACCCGCCCCGCGAAGTCCCGGGCGCCCAGCAGGCGATCCTGGAAACCCTGGAGCGCTACGGCTTCGAATGGGACGGCGCGGTGGAGCGGCAGAGCGAACGCTTCCCGGCCTACGCCGCAGTGGTCGAGCAACTGCTGCGCAGCGGCCTGGCCTACGCCTGCACTTGCTCGCGCAAGCAGCTTGAGGGATTCGCCGGGATCTACCCGGGCTTCTGCCGCGACGCCGGGCACGCCCGCGAGGATGCGGCGATCCGCCTGCGCGTGCCGGAGCTGGAATATCGCTTCGTCGACCGCGTGCAGGGCGAAGTCCGCCAGCATCTCGGCCGCGAGGTCGGCGATTTCGTCATCCAGCGCCGCGACGGTCTCTACGCCTACCAACTGGCGGTGGTGCTGGACGACGCCTGGCAGGGCATCACCGACATCGTCCGCGGCGCCGACCTGCTCGACTCGACCCCGCGCCAGCTTTACCTCCAGGAACTGCTGGGGTTGAGCCAGCCGCGCTACCTGCACGTGCCGCTGATCGTCCAGCCGGACGGGCACAAGCTCGGCAAGTCCTACCGCTCCCCACCACTGCCCGCCGAGCAGGCCGCCGCGCCGCTGACCCGCGCCCTGCGCGCGCTCGGCCAGCGGCCGCCGGCCGAACTGGCCCAGGCCAGCGCCAGCGAGGCGCTGGCCTGGGGCGTGGCGCACTGGGACGCCACGCGCATCCCGCGCTGCGCTACCCTTCCCGAGGAACGCCTGTAGCCCGCCCGGCGGCTTGCCGGCACCCACCCGCAGCCTGTAGCCTGCCGGCCCAAGCATGAGGGAAGCGGCATGTACATCTACCGACTGGTCCTGCTCCTGGTCGTGGGCATCTATCTCTTTTCCCCCGCCATCATGGACTGGTGGATCGACCCCAACGGCGCCTGGTACCGCCCGTACCTGCTGTGGCTGATCCTCATCGTGGTCACTTTCATCCTGCAGAGCCAGCGCGATGCTGACGAGCTTTAGCCTGACCCAGCTGATCCTGATCAGCGTCGCCTACCTCTCCACCCTCTTCGGCATCGCCTGGATCACCGAGCGCGGCTACGTGCCGCGCCGGCTGGTACGCCACCCGCTGGTCTACACCCTGTCGCTGGGCGTCTACGCCAGTGCCTGGGCGTTCTACGGCACGGTAGGCCTGGCCTACCAGTACGGCTATGGGTTCCTCGCCATCTACCTGGGGATTTCCGGGGCCTTCCTGCTCGCCCCGGTGCTGCTCTATCCGATCCTCCGGGTGACACGCGCCTACCAGCTGTCCTCGCTGGCCGACCTCTTCGCCTTCCGTTTCCGCAGTACCTGGGCCGGCGCCCTGACCACGCTGTTCATGCTGATCGGCGTGCTGCCGATGCTGGCCCTGCAGATCCAGGCGGTCACCGACTCGATCAGCATTCTCACCCGCGACCCGGCCCAGGAGCGGGTCGCATTCGTCTTCTGCACCCTGATCACCCTGTTCGCGATCCTCTTCGGCGCTCGCCACATCGCCACCCGCGAACGCCACGAGGGACTGGTGTTCGCCATCGCCTTCGAGTCGCTGGTCAAGCTGGTGATGCTCGGCGGTATCGGCCTCTACGCCCTGTACGGCGTCTTCGGCGGGCCGGAAGGCCTGGAAGTCTGGCTGCTGCAGAACCAGACCGCGCTGACCACCCTGCACACGCCGCTGGCCGAGGGACCATGGCGAACGCTGCTGCTGGTGTTCTTCGCCGCGGCCATCGTGATGCCGCACATGTTCCACATGATCTTCACCGAGAACCTCAACCCGCGCGCGCTGATTTCCGCCAGCTGGGGCCTGCCGCTGTTCCTGCTGCTGATGAGCCTTGCGGTACCGCCGATCCTCTGGGCCGGGCTGCGCCTCGGCGCCTCGACCACACCGGAGTACTACACCATCGGCCTCGGCCTGGCGGTGGACAGCCCGGCCCTGGCCCTGGCCGCCTTCATCGGCGGCATCTCCGCCGCCAGCGGGCTGACCATCGTGATGACCCTGGCGCTCTCGGGAATGGTCCTCAACCACCTGGTGCTGCCGCTCTACCAGCCGCCGGCGCAGGGCAACATCTACCGCTGGCTGAAATGGACCCGGCGCCTGCTGATCGTCGCCATCATCATGGCCAGCTACGCCTTCTACCTGCTGCTGGGCGCCGAACAGGACCTTTCCAACCTGGGCATAGTGTCCTTCGTCGCCACCCTGCAATTCCTTCCCGGCGCCCTCTCGGTGCTGTACTGGCCGACCGCCAACCGCCGCGGCTTCATCTCCGGGCTGATCGCCGGCATGCTGGTCTGGGCGATCACCATGCTGCTGCCCCTGATGGGGAACGTACAGGGCCTGTACCTGCCGCTGTTCGACGTGATCTACGTGCTGGACGACTCCAACTGGCACCTGGCGGCGCTGTCCTCGCTGGCGGCCAACGTGCTGGTGTTCACCCTGGTCTCGCTGTTCACCGAGGCCAGCGACGAGGAAAAAGGCGCCGCCGAGGCCTGCGCGGTGGACAACGTACGCCGTCCGCAACGCCGCGAACTGTTCGCCGGTTCGCCGCAGGAGTTCGCCAGCCAGTTGGCCAAGCCGCTGGGCGCCAAGACCGCGCAGAAGGAGGTCGAGCAGGCCCTGCGCGATCTCCACCTGCCCTTCGACGAACGTCGCCCCTATGCCCTGCGTCGCTTGCGCGACCGCATCGAGGCGAACCTTTCCGGGCTGATGGGACCCAGTGTCGCCCAGGACATCGTGGAGACCTTCCTTCCCTACAAGACCAGCGAAGAAAGCTATGTCACCGAGGACATCCACTTCATCGAGAGCCGCCTGGAGGACTATCACTCCCGGCTGACCGGCCTGGCTGCCGAACTCGACACCCTGCGCCGCTACCACCGGCAGACCCTGCAAGACCTGCCGATGGGCGTCTGCTCCCTGGCCAAGGACCAAGAAGTGCTGATGTGGAACCGCGCCATCGAGGAACTCACCGGGGTCGGCGCGCAGAAGGTCGTCGGTTCGCGCCTGTCGGCCTTGCCCGAACCCTGGAAGGGCCTGCTGGAACGTTTCATCGACGCCCCCGACGAGCACCTGCACAAACAGCGCCTGGTCTACGACGGCCACACCCGCTGGCTGAACCTGCACAAGGCGGCCATCGAGGAACCCCTGGCGCCGGGTAACAGCGGCCTGGTGCTACTGGTGGAAGACCTCACCGAAACCCAACTGCTGGAAGACAAGCTGGTCCACTCCGAGCGCCTGGCTTCCATCGGCCGCCTTGCCGCCGGGGTAGCCCACGAGATCGGCAATCCGATCACCGGCATCGCCTGCCTGGCGCAGAACCTGCGCGAGGAACGCGAAGGCGACGGCGAGCTGACCGAGATCAGCGAGCAGATCCTTGACCAGACCAAGCGCGTATCGCGCATTGTCCAGTCGTTGATGAGCTTCGCCCACTCCGGCAGCCACCTACAGGCCCTGGAACCGGTGTGCCTGAGCGAAGTCGCCCAGGAAGCCATCGGACTGCTGTCGCTGAACCGGCGTAGCGTCGAAGTAGAGTTCTTCAACCTCTGCGATCCGGCGCACTGGGTCGAGGGCGACTCGCAGCGCCTGGCCCAGGTGCTGATCAACCTGCTCTCCAATGCTCGCGACGCCAGCCCGCCGGGCGGCGCGATCCGGGTCCACAGCGAAGCCTCGGAACATACCGTGGACCTGGTCGTCGAGGACGAGGGCAGCGGCATTCCGAAGGCGATCATGGACCAGTTGTTCGAACCGTTCTTCACCACCAAGGACCCCGGCAAGGGGACCGGGCTCGGCCTCGCACTGGTCTATTCGATCGTGGAAGAGCATTATGGACAGATAACCATCGAGAGCCCGACGGATCACCAGCGAGAAGGCGGCACCCGCTTCCGCGTGACCCTGCCGCGGCACCCTGGCCCGACGGCCGAGCTGTAGACGAGCACGTCGAGAGAGCTGAATACATGGCACATATTCTGATCGTCGAAGACGAAACCATTATCCGATCTGCATTGCGACGCCTGCTGGAGCGCAACCAGTACCAGGTCAGCGAAGCCGGCTCGGTGCAGGAAGCCCAGGAGCGCTACACCATCCCCTCCTTCGACATGGTGGTCAGCGACCTGCGCCTGCCGGGCGCCCCCGGCACCGAACTGATCAAGCTCGCCGAAGGCATTCCGGTGCTGATCATGACCAGCTACGCCAGCCTGCGTTCGGCGGTGGATTCGATGAAGATGGGCGCGGTGGACTACATCGCCAAGCCTTTCGACCACGACGAAATGCTCCAGGCCGTGGCGCGCATCCTCAAGGACCGCCAGGAGAACCGCAGCGCGGCCCCGGTCTCCGCCAACGGCGGCAAGGCCGGCGGCGAGCGCGGCGCCAGCCCGGCGGCAGCCGACGGCGAGATAGGCATCATCGGCTCCTGTGCGCCGATGCAAGAGCTGTACAGCAAGATTCGCAAGGTCGCGCCGACCGACTCCACGGTACTGATCCAGGGCGAGTCCGGCACCGGCAAGGAACTGGTCGCCCGCGCCCTGCACAACCTGTCGAAGCGCGCCAAGGCGCCGCTGATCTCGGTGAACTGTGCGGCGATTCCGGAAACCCTGATCGAATCCGAGCTGTTCGGCCATGAAAAAGGCGCCTTCACCGGTGCCAGCGCCGGGCGCGCCGGGCTGGTCGAAGCGGCCGACGGCGGCACCCTGTTCCTCGACGAGATCGGCGAACTGCCGCTGGAGGCCCAGGCCCGCCTGCTGCGCGTATTGCAGGAAGGCGAGATCCGCCGGGTCGGCTCGGTGCAATCGCAGAAGGTCGACGTGCGCCTGATCGCCGCCACCCACCGCGACCTGAAGACCCTGGCCAAGACCGGACAATTCCGCGAAGACCTCTATTACCGCCTGCATGTGATCTCGCTGAAGCTGCCCGCCCTGCGCGAGCGTGGCAACGACGTGATGGAGATCGCCCGCGCCTTTCTGGCTCGCCAGTGCACCCGGATGGGGCGCGCGCCACTCAGCTTCGCCCACGACGCCGAACAGGCGATCCGCCATTACCCATGGCCGGGCAACGTGCGCGAGCTGGAAAACGCCATCGAGCGGGCGGTGATCCTCAGCGAGAGCCAGGAAATCCACGCCGACCTGCTGGGTATCGACATCGAGCTGGACGACCTCGAGGACGACTTCGCCGCCGACCTCGGCCTCGGCCCGGCGGGCGCCGCGGCCAGCAACCACGAGCCCACCGAGGACCTTTCGCTGGAAGACTACTTCCAGCACTTCGTCCTCGAGCACCAGGACCACATGACCGAGACCGAGCTGGCCCGCAAGCTGGGCATCAGCCGCAAATGCCTGTGGGAACGCCGCCAGCGCCTGGGCATTCCGCGACGCAAATCAGGGGCCTCGGCCGACTCGTAACACCCTGCAACCTGTTACCGCAGACGTACCGCGTAACAGAAACCGGGTTCATCGGTAACGGGAACCCGGTTTTTTTGTGCCCTCCGCCGACCCACCGAAAACCTCAACCCATTGATTTTACTGGGTTTCGAAAAACTGGCACGGCATCTGCTTATGTATTGGCACAACAACAATAACAAGCAACGACGAAGACAATAAAAACAACACGTAACGACTCCAGCACAACAAAAACAAAATCGCGGAGGCGCAGCTAACTGATTCTTTTGGAGAGGAGTTGCTGTCGGGACCCGTCCCGCAGCCAGTCGGAAGAAGAATAAAACTGCCTCGAGGCAGCGCACAGACTGGTTGGATCGCTCGACGATCATGGCAGCATCAGCGACCAAAGCAATCCGTTTGCTATTGAACTCCCAGCCTGGGAGATATCCCTGAAGCGACTGGCTCAAGGGACGGGTCGACAAACAAAAACAACAAGCCCGAAATCATAATAAAAACAAAGCACGCACCTACTTGGGGGGGAGCTTCGGCTCCCCCAGTAGCTTCACCCCTCCCTCTGTTTTTCCCGTTTTTCCTTCGCCTTACACCATTTCCCCATCCAATGCTAGAATCCGCGCAGACTATGCGGCCATCCGCATGCCTTGCCAGATTCACCGCAGCCTTCCCGGCCCTCTCCCGCTTCGCGGGAACAGGATGTACGGCCCCTGTTCGTTTCTGTCAGGATGCATGGCGCAGTCGGTTCCGGCGCCCGGGACGCCCTGTGCGTCGCGGGGCCAAACATTCAACGGGTACAGAACACGCCTCGCCCGAGAGGTCCTGATAATGCCGCAGCATTACCCGACGTCCGTCCTGTTTGAGCAACGCAGGCGTGCAATCACCCACATCGTGCTCCCGATAACACATCCATGCTGAAAAAGCTGATCCAGACCATTCGTTCCCCCCTGCGCCGTCCGCGCGCCGTCCGTACAACCCCGGAAGTCATCGGTAACAACCAGCACTCCCTGCGCCGGGACCAGTTCAGCCGGAACGCCGTCAAGGTCGTCGAGATCCTCCAGCGGGCCGGCTACCAGGCCTACGTGGTCGGGGGCTGCGTACGCGACCAGATGCTCGGCATCGCTCCCAAGGACTTCGATGTCGCCACCAGCGCCACGCCGGAGCAGGTCCGCGCCGAATTCCGCAACGCGCGGATCATCGGCCGCCGCTTCAAACTGGTACACGTGCACTTCGGCCGCGAGATCATCGAGGTCGCCACCTTCCGCGCCCATCATCCGGAAGGCCAGGACGATGGCGATAGCCGCGCGTCCAGCAACGAAAGCGGCCGCATCCTGCGCGACAACGTCTATGGCAGCCTGGAAGACGACGCCCAGCGCCGCGACTTCACCATCAATGCCCTGTACTTCGACGTCACCAGCGAGCGGCTGCTGGACTACGCCAATGGCGTTCACGACATCCGCAATCGCCTGATCCGCCTGATCGGCGATCCGGAGCAGCGTTATCTGGAAGACCCGGTGCGGATGCTGCGGGCGGTACGTTTCGCCGCCAAGCTCGACTTCGAGATCGAAAAGCACAGCGCCACGCCGATTCGCCGGCTGGCCCCGCTGCTGCGGGAAATCCCTTCGGCGCGCCTGTTCGACGAGGTGCTCAAGCTGTTCCTCGCCGGCCGGGCCGAGCGCACTTTCGAACTGCTGGTCGAGTACGAACTGTTCGCGCCGCTGTTCCCGGCCAGCGCCAAGGCACTGCAGGCCAACCCCGACTACACCGGCAAGCTGATCCGCCAGGCCCTGGCCAATACCGATGCGCGAATTCGCCAGGGCAAGCCGGTAACCCCGGCCTTCCTCTTCGCCGCACTGCTCTGGCCGGCCCTGCCGGCACGCGTCGCGCAGTTGCAGGAGAAAGGCATGCCGGCCATCCCGGCGATGCAGGAAGCCGCCCACGAACTGATCAGCGAACAGTGCCAGCGGATCGCCATTCCCAAGCGTTTCACCCTGCCGATCCGCGAGATCTGGGATATGCAGGAACGTCTGCCGCGACGCCAGGGCAAGCGCGCCGACCTGCTCCTGGAAAACCCGCGCTTCCGCGCCGGCTACGACTTCCTCCTGCTGCGCGAAAGTGCCGGCGAGGAAACCGAAGGACTCGGCCAATGGTGGACCGATTACCAGGAAGTCAGCGACAGCGAGCGGCGCAACATGATCCGCGACCTGGTCAGCCAGGAAGACGGCAGCGCCCCGCGCAAGCGTCGCCGCGGCGGCAACAGCGGCCGTCGGCGCCGCGGGCCGCGCAAGGAAGGCAGCGGCGGAAGCGGCGAATGATCCAGCGCGTCTACGTGGCGCTGGGCAGCAACCTGGCCGAACCGCGCGAGCAGATCCAGGCTGCCCTCGATGCCTTCGAGCGGCTTCCCGAGACCCGCCTGGTCGCCGTCTCGCCGCTCTATGTCAGCGACCCGCTCGGCCCCGCCGACCAGCCGCGCTTCGTCAACGGCGTGGCGGCCCTCGACACCACCCTGGCGCCGCTCGACCTGCTCGACGCCCTGCAGGCCATCGAACTGGAACAGGGGCGCGTCCGCGACCTGCGCTGGGGTCCGCGCACGCTCGACCTGGACATCCTGCTGTTCGGCGAACAATTGCTCGACCTGCCGCGCCTGAAGGTGCCGCACTACCACATGCAGGCGCGCGCTTTCGTGCTCTATCCCCTCGCCGATCTCGCCCCCGACCTGCGCCTGCCCGATGGCCGCCACCTGCCGGAGCTGCTCGCGGCCTGTCCGTTCGAGGGCATCGAACGCCTTCCGGGCGCCTGACCCTGCCTGCCCGCCGCTGCGCGGATACCTCGCGGCGGGCTCTTCACACTGTTACCGAAAAGCTGACGAAGGACGCCGCGGATGGGCGTACACTGCGCGCGCAACCGCAGGCGGCGCGGCGTTCGGCAGTGGCAGTAACGCCGTAACAATGCGGTAACACCTGCAATTGACTTCGAGCCACCCCATCCGGACTATAAGTGGCCGTTTGCCCCGCGCCGGCTCATCACCGGCCCAACGAGGAGCCTTTCCATGCCTGATGTAACCCTGACCACCCTGCAAGGGTTGAAGCAGAGCGGCGAGAAGATCGCCATGCTGACCTGCTACGACGCCACCTTCGCCCACACCGCCAGCCAGGCCGGCGTGGACGTGCTTCTGGTCGGAGATTCGCTCGGAATGGTATTGCAGGGTCACGACAGCACCCTGCCGGTCAGCAACGAGGAAATGGCCTATCACACGGCCTGCGTGAAACGCGGTAACAAAGGTTCCCTGATCGTCACCGACCTGGCCTTCGAATCCAGCCATTCCGTGGCCCAGACCCTTGCCGACGCGGTCCGCCTGATGCAGGCCGGCGCACACATGGTCAAGCTGGAGGGTGGGGCCTGGCTGGCGGAGCCGATCGCCCGCCTGGCACAGATGGGCGTGCCGGTCTGCGCGCATCTCGGCCTGACCCCGCAGGCGGTCAACCTGTTCGGCGGCTTCAAGGTCCAGGGCCGCCAGGAAACCCAGGCGCGCCAGTTGCGCGCCGATGCCATCGCCCTGGAGCAGGCCGGCGCCGCCATGCTGCTGCTGGAGTGCGTGCCCAGCGTGCTGGCCGAAGAGATCACCCAGGCGGTGAAGATCCCGGTGATCGGGATTGGCGCCGGTGCGGCGACCGATGGCCAGGTGCTGGTCATGCACGACATGCTGGGTCTCTCGCTGACCGGCCGCTCGCCCAAGTTCGTCAAGGATTTCATGCAAGGCCAGGAGAGCATCCCAGCCGCCATCGCGGCCTACGTCCGCGCCGTCAAGGACGTGTCCTTCCCCGCCGCCGAACACGGATTCAACGCATGAACACCGTCAAGACCGTCCGTGAACTGCGCGCCGCGGTGGCGCGCGCCCGCAGCGAAGGCAAGCGCATCGGCTTCGTGCCGACCATGGGCAACCTCCACGCCGGCCATGCCGCGCTGGTAAAGAAAGCCGGCGAACGCGCCGACTTCGTGGTCGTCAGCATCTTCGTCAACCCGCTGCAATTCGGCCCCAGCGAAGACCTCGACAAATACCCGCGAACCCTCGCAGCCGACCAGGAACGCCTGCTCGAAGCCGGCTGCCACCTGCTGTTCACCCCGACCGTCGAGGAAATGTACCCCGACGGCATGGACGGGCAGACCCGCATCCATGTTCCCGGCGTCTCCGAAGGCCTTTGCGGCGCCAGTCGTCCCGGCCATTTCGAAGGCGTGGCGACCGTGGTCAGCAAGCTGCTGAACATGGTCCAGCCGGACCTCGCGCTGTTCGGCGAAAAGGATTTCCAGCAGTTGGCGGTGATCCGCAAGCTGGTCCGCGACCTCAACCTGCCGGTGCAGATCTTCGGCGAGCCGACGGTGCGCGCCGCCGATGGCCTGGCGTTGTCCTCGCGCAACGGTTACCTCGACGAGCAGCAGCGCGCCGCCGCCCCGGCGATCTACCGCACCCTGCGGCAGCTCGGCGAACGCATACGCGCCGGCGCCGAGGACTTCCCGGCATTGCTCGCCGACGCCCGCCAGGCCCTGGAACAGGCCGGGCTGCGCCCCGACTACCTGGAAATCCGCGAGCCGATCAGCCTGCGCCCCGGGGTACCCGGCGACCGCCAACTGGTGATCCTGGCCGCCGCCTACCTGGGCAGTACGCGGCTGATCGACAACCTCTCAATCAACCTCGATTGACGCATGCCGAGCCCCCGGTTCCCGGGGGCTTGAGCGCTCACCACGGACTCGCCATACTCTGCCGCCCCCCGCGGACCCGATAGGAGTCGCCCCATGCACGCCATCATGCTCAAAGCCAAGTTGCATCGCGCCGAAGTCACCCATGCCGTCCTCGACTACGAAGGCTCCTGCGCCATCGACGGCGATTGGCTGGACCTCTCCGGAATCCGCGAGTACGAACAGATCCAGATCTACAACGTCGACAACGGCGAGCGCTTCACCACCTATGCGATCCGCGCCGAGAACGGCTCGAAGATGATCTCGGTGAACGGCGCCGCGGCACACAAGGCCAAGGTCGGCGACCGCGTGATCATCTGCGCCTACGCACACTACAGCGAAGCCGAACTGGCCAGCCACAAGCCGCGCATGCTGTACATGGCGCCGGGCAACCAGCTCAGCCATACCAGCGAGGCGATTCCGATACAGGTCGCCTGACCTCGCCCCCTCTGGATAAAGCCCGGTTTCATCCGGGCTTTTTCATGTTCAAATAAGTGCGCCATCGAATTCCAACCAGAAGGTCAGCCATGAAGCACCACCTCACTCCGCTGGATGCCACGCAACTCGACAGTTGGCGCGCCCTGGCCGCCCATCGCCAGGAACTGCAGGACTTCAGGATGCGCCAGGCGTTCATCGACGATCCGGAGCGCTTCAAGCGGTTTTCCTTCAGCGCCTGTGGACTGTTCCTCGACTTCTCGAAGAACCTGATTCGCCAGGACACCATCGACCTGCTGGTGAAGCTGGCCGAGGAGGCACGGCTGAGCGACGCGATCAGGGCGATGTTCGACGGCGAGGCGATCAATGCCTCCGAACGCCGGCCGGTACTGCATACCGCGCTGCGTCGACCGATCGGCGACAAGGTGCTGGTCGATGGCGTCGACGTGATGCCGGAAGTCCACCGCGTCCTGCACCAGATGACCGAGCTGGTGGGCTACGTGCACAACGGCCTGTGGCGCGGCTATACCGAAAAGCCGATCACCGACGTGGTGAACATCGGCATCGGCGGCTCCTTCCTCGGCCCGCAACTGGTATCCGAAGCCTTGCTGCCGTTCGCCCAGAAAGGCGTGCGCTGCCACTACCTGGCGAACATCGACGGTAGCGAGTTCCATGAACTGGCCAGCCGCCTGAACGCCGAGACCACCCTGTTCATCGTTTCCTCCAAGTCCTTCGGGACCCTGGAAACCCTGAAGAACGCCCAGGCCGCACGCGCCTGGTACCTGGCCCAGGGCGGCACCGAGGAAGAGCTCTACCGCCATTTCATCGCCGTCTCCAGCAACAAGGAAGCCGCGATCGCCTTCGGCATCCGCGAGGAAAACATCTTCCCCATGTGGGACTGGGTCGGCGGCCGCTACTCGCTGTGGTCGGCCATCGGCCTGCCGATCGCCATGTCCATCGGCATCTCCAACTTCAAGGAACTGCTGTCCGGTGCCTACAACATGGACCAGCACTTCCAGACCGCGCCGTTCGAACGCAACATCCCGGTGCTGCTCGGCCTGCTCGGCGTCTGGTACGGCGACTTCTGGGGCGCGAACAGCCACGCGATCCTGCCCTACGACTACTATCTGCGGAATATCACCGACCACCTGCAACAACTGGACATGGAGTCCAACGGCAAGAGCGTGCGCCAGGACGGCACGCCGGTCACCAGCGGCACCGGGCCGGTAATCTGGGGTGGTGTCGGCTGCAACGGCCAGCACGCCTACCATCAGTTGCTGCACCAGGGCACCCAGTTGATCCCGGCGGACTTCATCGTCCCGGTGAGCAGCTACAACCCGGTGGCCGACCATCACCAGTGGCTGTACGCCAACTGCCTGTCGCAGAGCCAGGCGCTGATGCTCGGCAAGAGCCGCGAGGAGGCCGAGGCCGAACTGCGCGCCAAGGGCCTGCCGGAAGCCGAAGTGCAGCGCCTGGCGCCGCACAAGGTGATCCCGGGCAACCGACCGAGCAACACCCTGGTGGTCGAGCGCATCAGCGCCCGCCGCCTCGGCGCGCTGATCGCCATGTACGAGCACAAGGTCTACGTACAGAGCATCCTCTGGGGCATCAACGCCTTCGACCAATGGGGCGTGGAGCTTGGCAAGGAACTCGGCAAGGGTGTCTATTCGCGCCTGGTCGGCAGCGAGGAAACCCCGGCCGAGGACGCCTCCACCCAAGGCCTGATCGACTTCTTCCGCGGCCGCCATCGCGGCTGATCCGCCCCTCCCCAAAGCCCGGCCCTAGGCCGGGCTTTTTCATTCCGCCCTGCGATTGACCCCGGCGCCTTCCCCGCTCGCGCCTTTGGCACTTGAACATGGCACTCGCCTGGCCCACCCTTGGTCGAACCTGAAGAGGGGCCGCGTGCGGTCTCTCGACACCTTGCGGAGCAGAAAAACAAAGGAAACCGCCATGTTCGAGATCAGCGTCCACCCGGTGCCGGACGCCGTCCGCCAGCGTGCCTACCTGAACGACGACGACTACCAGCGCCTGTACCGCCAATCCGTCGAGAACCCCGACGAGTTCTGGAGCGAGCAGGCCAAGGCCTTCCTCGATTGGTTCAAGCCCTGGCACAGCGTCCACCACGGCGACCTGAGGAAAGGCCAGGCCACCTGGTTCAAGGGCGGCCAGTTGAACGTCGCCTACAACTGCATCGACCGCCACCTGGAACGCCGCGGCGAACAGATCGCGATCGTCTGGGAAGGCGACAACCCCAGCGAATCCGCGCACATCACCTACCGCAAGCTGCACCACAACGTCTGCCGCCTGGCTAACGTGCTGAAGAGCCGCGGCGTGGAAAAGGGCGACCGGGTCTGCATCTACATGCCGATGATTCCCGAGGCCGCCTACGCCATGCTCGCCTGCGCCCGCATCGGGGCGGTGCACTCGGTGGTGTTCGGCGGCTTCTCGCCGGACTCGCTGCGCGACCGCATTCTCGATGCCGACTGCCGCACCGTGATCACCGCCGACGAGGGCGTGCGCGGCGGCAAGTACATCCCGCTGAAGCAGAATGTGGAAAAGGCGCTGAAGGACTGCCCGGACGTCTCCACCGTGGTGGTAGTCGAGCGCACCCAGGGCGACATACCCTGGGTCGAAGGCCGCGACATCTGGTACCACGAGGCGCTCCACGCGGCCTCAGCCGACTGCCCGGCGGAAGCGATGGACGCCGAGGACCCGCTGTTCATCCTCTATACCTCCGGCAGCACCGGCAAGCCGAAGGGCGTATTGCACACCACCGGGGGCTACCTGCTCGGCGCGGCGATGACCCACAAGTACGTGTTCGACTACCACGATGGCGACGTCTACTGGTGCACCGCCGACGTCGGCTGGGTCACCGGACACAGCTATATCGTCTACGGCCCGCTGGCCAACGGCGCCACCACCCTCATGTTCGAGGGCGTGCCCAACTACCCGGACGCCTCGCGCTTCTGGCAGGTGATCGACAAGCACCAGGTGAATATCTTCTACACCGCGCCGACCGCGATCCGCGCGCTGATGCGCGAAGGCGACGCCCCGGTCCGCCAGACCTCGCGCAGCAGCCTGCGCCTGCTCGGCTCGGTGGGCGAGCCGATCAACCCGGAGGCCTGGGAGTGGTACTACCAGGTGGTCGGCGAGAAGCGCTGCCCCATCGTCGATACCTGGTGGCAGACTGAGACCGGCAGCATCCTGATCACCCCGTTGCCCGGCGCCACTGCGCTAAAGCCAGGCTCGGCGACCCGCCCGTTCTTCGGCGTGCAACCCGTGCTGCTCGACGAGAAAGGCAAGGAAATCGACGGCGCGGGCAGCGGCGTACTGGCGATCAAGGCCAGTTGGCCGAGTCAGATCCGCAGCGTCTACGGCGACCACCAGCGGATGATCGACACCTACTTCAAGCCCTACCCCGGGTATTACTTCAGCGGCGACGGCGCGCGCCGCGACGAGGACGGCTACTACTGGATCACCGGCCGGGTCGACGACGTGATCAATGTCTCTGGACACCGGATCGGCACCGCCGAGGTCGAGAGCGCGCTGGTCCTGCACGATGCGGTGGCCGAGGCGGCGGTGGTTGGCTGCCCGCATGACGTGAAGGGCCAGGCCATCTACGCGTTCGTCACCCTGATGGCCGGCAGTCAGCCCAGCGAGGCGCTGCAACAGGAATTGCTGGCCCTGGTCGGCAAGGAGATCGGCAGCTTCGCCAAGCCGGATCACCTGCAATGGGCGCCCAGCCTGCCGAAGACCCGCTCCGGCAAGATCATGCGGCGTATCCTGCGCAAGATCGCCTGCAACGAGCTGGACAGTCTCGGCGATACCTCGACCCTGGCCGATCCGGGAGTGGTGCAGGGGTTGATCGACAATCGCCTCAACCGCTGACCCGCGCAACCGTCCCGCCGCCCTGCGGCGCGGGACGGTTCCAGTCGCTCCGGCGCCTGGGTTAAGCTCGTACCTGCCCCGTCGTAGCGGGCCCCCCATGGAAAGCGTCCGTCGCCATATTGAAAGCCAGGTGCTGAGCCTTACCGGGCTCGCCGTCGGCGGTGTCGACTTCGAATCGCCGAAAGGCGATCCGGGCCTGTTCGGCCCCGACGCCGCCTGCTGGAAGGTCCACGGCGACTTCAGCAGCATGATGATCGGCGGCATCGGCGCGCTGCTCCTGCAGATGCTCCATCCGCTGGCCCTGGCGGGGGTGTGGGACCACTCCAATTTCCGCGACGACCTGCTCGGGCGCCTGCGTCGTACCGGTCAGTTCATCTCGGCCACCACCTACGGCCCGCTGGCCGATGCCGAGCGACTGATCGAGCGGGTCCGGCGCATCCACGAAAGCGTCATCGGCCAGTTGCCCGACGGCACGCCCTATTCCGCCAGCGACCCGGACCTGCTGACCTGGGTGCATGTCGCCGAGGTCAGCAGCTTTCTCAAGTCCTACCTGCGCTATCTCAATCCCGACCTGCCGGGCAGCGAGCAGGACCGTTACTACTCGGAAATCGCCCTGGTCGCCGAACGCCTCGGCGCCCGCGCGGTACCGCGCGACCGCGAGCAGATCGCCGCCTACCTGGAGGCGATGCGTCCGCGGCTGCGTTGCGACGAACGCACCCGTGAAGTGGTGCGGATTCTCTTCAACGCGCCGGCGCCCAGCACCCTGGCCAGGCCGTTCGGCGCGCTGATGCTGCGCGCAGGCGCCGAGCTGTTGCCGGAATGGGCCGGATCGATGCTCGACCTCCCGTTCAGTCCGCTGCAACGCCGCCTGATCCGCGGCAGCGTCAGGCGCAGCGTACCCTTGCTGCGCTGGGCGGTGCGCAACGCTTCGATGCATCGAGCCTGCCGGCGCATGGGGCTGCCGCCGGTGAGCCACTGAACTTTCGTGCCGTGACAGCAAGAATACCCGTCCAAAGGCTCTGAAACGGCGCGAATCACGGTCGGAACCTTGAGGCCGTGCCATACTCCAACGCACCGCTTAGAACGGAAAACGAAAGAGAGCCATGCCCAAAGGACTGAAACGCGCTGTCAGCGCCCTGCTGATCACCTTCCTCGTCTATTGCCTGCTGGGCTTCCTGCTCATACCCGGCATCGGGCTGCGCGTCGCCAACCAGCAACTGGCGCAATACGCCACCGTCCCCGCACGTCTCGAACGTATCGAATTCAACCCCTTCAGCCTGGAATTGACCCTCTGGGGTCTGCGCCTGGGCGACGAGAAGAACCCCCAGCTGGCCTTCCGCCGGCTGTACGCCAACCTGCAGCTGGACAGCCTGTGGAAACGCCAGCTGCACCTGGCCGACGTCGAGCTGGAAGGTCCGCATACCGAACTGCTGTTCGACGAGAAGGGCCAGCTCAACCTGGCCAGCCTGTTCAGGATCCCGCCGAGCGAATCGCCCGAGCCGGAACAGCCGAGCGACCCGTTCCCGCTGCGCATCGACCGCATCCAACTGGCCGAGGGCAGCCTGCACTTCCAGGACCTGCGACCGAGCGAGCCGGTGGACTTCAGCTTCGATCCGCTGGGCTTCGAGCTGCACAACCTCAGCACCCTGCCCGACGACGGCGCGAAGATGACCCTGGTCGCCACCGGCCCGAACGGCGGCCGCCTCGACTGGGAAGGCGACCTGACCCTGGTGCCGATCACGTCCAGGGGCCACCTGAGCGTCAAGGATATCCAGCTCAAGGCCTGGTGGCCCTATGTCCGCGACAATGCCCCGCTGGTGCTGGAGAACGGCGTGGTCAGCCTCTCCAGCGACTATCGCCTGGACCTGTCCAAGGACACCCAACTGCTGCTCGACAAAGCCGCGCTGAAACTCGCCGACTTCAGCATCAATTCGCCCCAGGGCAAGCCGCTGGCCAAGCTCGCCAGCCTCGACGTGGCCGCTACCACCCTGGACCTGGCCAAGCAGGAAGTGGTGCTCGGCGAAGTCCGCAGCCAGGGCCTGGAGGCCTGGGCCGCGCGCGAGAAGGACGGCCAGCTAGACTGGCAGAAACTGTTCGCCGACTTCACTCCGCCGCCACGCAAGGCGCCTGCGCCCAAGCCGGCGGAAAACACCGATCCCGCCGCTGCCCCGGCCGACGCGGCGCAGACCACCCGCGAACCGGCAACCGACGGTGCCGCCAAGGCAGCCGCGATAGCCTCGGGCGACGCGGGCAAGGACAGGCCTGCGGAGAAGGACGCCAGCGTCGCCGAGACGGAAAGGGCAACGGACGACAAAGAGTCCGCCAAGGTCGCGGAAGGCACTGCCGACAAGGTAGCCAAGCAAGAGACGAGCAAGGCTCCGAAGACCGGCAAGGCAACCGGGCAGGAAACGGCCAAGACTGCGGAGATCGACAAGGCGGCCAACGACAAGCCGCAACAGCTCGCCGGCACTGCAAAGACGCCTCCGCCGGAAAGTACGAAAGCCGCCGCGGAGACGCCCGCCAAGCCCTGGCACATCGTCCTGCGCGACGCCCAGCTGCGCGGCTACAAGGCGCACCTGGTGGATCGCCAGCCGGCCACCGAGGTCCCGCTGGAAGTCGGCCCGCTGGACCTCGACCTGCAGAACGTCGACAGCCTCGGCAAGACCCCCTTCGACCTCAAGCTCAAGACCGGCCTCGGCAACCGCGGCCAGGTCCAGGCCAGCGGCCAGGTGGTGCTCGACCCGGTCAGCGCCAGGCTCAAGGTCAGTACCCGCGACATCGACCTGCGCGTGGCCCAGGCCTACATCTCGCCGTTCATCCGCCTGGAACTGCGCAGCGGCTTCCTTGGCAGCGAGCTGGCGGTCGACCTGAAGAGCGTCGAGCCGCTGGCCTTCAGCGTCGACGGCAGCGCCGAAGTCAGCCAGTTGCATACCTTGGATACCATCAAGGACCGCGACTTCGTCAAATGGACCAAGCTGACCCTCAACGGCCTCGCCTACCGACACGAGGACAGCCTGTCGATCCAGAGCGTGTCCTTCGAGGAGCCCTACGCCCGCTTCATCATCAACGAAGATCGCAGCACCAACGTCAGCGAGCTGATCATCCCGCAACCGGCTAGTTCGTCCGGCAAGGCCGCCGCCGAAAGCAAGAACGCGCCGGCGAGCAAGCCGCTGGGCATCCACATCGGCGGCGTACGGATCAACAACGGCTCGGCGAACTTCGCCGACCTGACTCTGATGCCGCCGTTCGGTACCGCCATCCAGCAGCTCAGCGGCGAAGTCGGCACCCTCGACACGCGCAACTCGCAGCCGGCCAAGGTGGACATCAAGGGCAAGGTCGACAAGTACGCACCGGTGACCATCGCCGGCGAACTGGACCCATTCGACCCGCTGAAGAAGCTCGACATCACCACCAGCTTCAAGCGCGTCGAGCTGACCACCCTGACGCCCTATTCCGGCAAGTTCGCCGGCTACCGCATCCGCAAGGGGCGACTCAACCTGGACCTGCACTACCAGATCGAACGCAGCCAACTGAAGGCGGAAAACAAGGTCCTGCTGGAAGGCCTGCAACTCGGCGAGAAGGTCGACAGCCCGGATGCCGTGGACCTGCCGGTGAAGCTGGCGGTAGCCCTGCTCAAGGACACCAAGGGCAACATCGATATCCAGTTGCCGGTGGCCGGTGATCTGAACAACCCGGAGTTCAGCGTCATGCCGATCGTCTGGCAGACCCTGCGCAACCTGGTCCTGCGCGCCGTGCAGGCGCCGTTCAAGTTCATCGCCGGCCTCGCCGCCGGCGGTAACGAGGATCTCGGCACGGTACCCTTCGCCGCGGGCAGCGACGAGCTGACGCCGGAAGCCCAGGCCAACCTCGACAAGCTCGCCGATGCGCTCAAGGAGCGGCCGGCGCTGCGCCTGGAAGTGGAAGGCGTGGCCTCCGCCGCGGCTGACGGTCCCTCGATCGGCGCCAAGCGTCTCGAACTGGAATACCAGAACACCTACTACCGCATGCTCCAGCGTCGCGGCGACAAGGTCCCGAGCGACGCCAAGCAACTCGAGGTACCGGAGAACATGCAGGCACCGCTGCTCGAAGGCATCTACCGGACCCGCCTGAAGCAGCAGCCACCAGCCGAGTGGAAAGAACTGGACAGCGACGAACGCACCGCGAAGATGCGCGAAGCGGTGATCGCTTCCTGGGCCAAGAGCCAGGTGCTGCTGCGCCAGATCGGCCAGGCCCGGGCCACCCGGATCAAGGATTACCTGGTGGAGAAAGGCCAGTTGCCGGACGATCGCATCTACTTGATCGACGTCAGTTTCGCCGAAGGCGAAGTCAAGGGTAATGTCGACACCCAATTGCACCTGGATAGCGAGTGATACCTTGCACAAGCGATTCGCCGCCCTCGCGGCCCCCCTGCTCTTCCTCGCCTGCGCTAGCGCGCAGGCCGACACCATGCGTTGCGGCAGCGCGCTGGTCAGCGTCGGCGACCGTGCCTTCGAAGTACAGCAAAAGTGCGGCGATCCGGATCACCGCGACGACGTCGGCTATACCCTGGGCAGCTACGATCGGCGGGAATTCAAGGTCGAGGAGTGGGTGTACGGCCCGCGCAACGGCGTGACCTACATCCTGACCTTCGAAGCCAACAAGCTGAAACGCATCGAGTTCAAGCGTTGAATCGCTCGCTTCCGCGTACCGGCCTGGTGGCGCTGCTGTCCCTGCTGCCATTGGCACATGCGCAGGCCGATTCGCTGCGTTGCGGCAGCCGCCTGGTCAGCACCGGCGACAGCAGCGCCGACGTTCTTGCGCGCTGCGGCGAGCCACGCAGCCGCGACAGCCTGGGTTATCGCGAGGTCGTCGGGGAATGGGGCAAGCGCTACGAGGTCGAGGTCCAGGAATGGATCTATGGCCCATGGAACGGCATGCTGTATTTCGTCCGTTTCGAGGGCAACCACCTCAGCGCCATCCAGAGCCGGCGCGGCGACTGAATCCAGCGCCCATGAAAAAGCCCCGCCGGGCAATCTATCCCGGCGGGGCTTCTTTCTACCTGCTCACAGGCGGTCGCTGAAGTCGCGAACTTCCTGTTCAGCCCTTTCCTTGGACCAGCCATAGCGTTCCTGCAGCTTGCCGACCAGGTATTCGGCATGTCCGTCGGCAGCCTGGAGATCGTCGTCGGTCAGATCGCCCCAACGTTCCTTGATCTTGCCGGTGAGTTGCTTCCACTTACCTTTGATCACATCGGAATTCATCGGTCTTCCTCCTGGTGACGAGGGAAAAGGGGTCGTTCGGCCCGGGCGCTTACTCGACCGATTTCAGGCCATCGGCGGAAACGGCTTTCACGCCCTTGATGCCCTTGGCGGTCTCGATCGCCAGGTCACGCTCGGCATCGCTCTTCACGTTGCCGGAAAGGGAAACCACACCTTTGTTGGTCTCGACCTTGATATCGACGCCACTGACATTCTTGTTGGCGATCAGGCTGGATTTCACCTTGCTGGTGATCCAGGTATCGGAAACCGCTTCTTCGGTTTTCTGCATAGTGTCGTTGGCCGCCAGGCTGATGGGCTGGGCAGCGAACGCATTGGCCATCGAGAAGCTCAGAGCAGTGGCAGTAGCAGCGGCAATAGCGAGTTTGCTGAATTTCATTGCGGTTTCTCCTATGGATTTCGAAAAACTGCAGCCATTCCTGGCGTCAGTTGCATAGTAGATATCGCAAGCGCTGTGCCAGTTTTCCTCTAAAATAAAATCCTTTAAAAACAATAAGTTAAAAAACAGGCTGGAAGCGAGACGGTTGCAGAATGCCGAATTGGCGATGACAGGGCTTGCAAAATGCAAGGATTCGCCCCCTTCGCCGAGAAGCGTGTCGCGGAAACGAAAACAGGGCCCGAGGGCCCTGTTTTCATCGATCACGACTCGACTTACACGCCGGAAGCTTCGGCGGCAGCCACGTCCTTGATCGACAGCTTGATGCGGCCACGGTTGTCCACGTCGAGCACCAGGACCTTCACTTCCTGGCCTTCCTGCAGCACGTCGGTGACCTTGTCGATGCGCTTGTCGCTGATCTGCGAGATGTGCACCAGGCCGTCCTTGCCCGGCAGGATGTTGACGAAGGCACCGAAGTCGACGATGCGCTCCACCTTGCCGACGTAGATCTTGCCGATCTCGGCTTCCGCGGTGATCGCCAGGACGCGCAGCTTGGCGGCCTCGGCGGCTTCCTTGGTTTCGCCGTAGATCTTCACGCTGCCATCGTCCTCGATGTCGATCGAGGCCTTGGTCTCTTCGCAGATACCACGGATGGTCGCGCCGCCCTTGCCGATGACGTCGCGGATCTTGTCCGAGTCGATCTTCATCTGCAGCATGGTCGGGGCGTTCTCGGACAGCTCGGCGCGCGGCTTGGCGATGACCTGGTTCATCTGGCCGAGGATGTTCAGGCGAGCTTCCAGGGCCTGGCCCAGGGCGATCTCCATGATCTCTTCGGTGATACCGTTGATCTTGATGTCCATCTGCAGGGCGGTGACGCCCTTGTCGGTACCGGCAACCTTGAAGTCCATGTCGCCCAGGTGGTCTTCATCACCGAGGATGTCGGTCAGGACGGCGAACTTCTCGCCTTCCTTGACCAGGCCCATGGCGATACCGGCGACCGGCGCCTTGACCGGCACACCGGCATCCATCAGCGCCAGGGAGGCGCCGCACACGGAGGCCATCGAGCTGGAACCGTTGGACTCGGTGATCTCGGAAACCACGCGAATGGTGTAGGGGAACTCGTCCTGGGTCGGCAGCATGGCAGCGACGCCACGACGGGCCAGACGGCCATGGCCGATTTCACGACGACCCGGGCTGCCCATGCGGCCGCACTCGCCTACCGAGAAGGGCGGGAAGTTGTAGTGCAGCATGAAGGCGTCCTTGCGCTCGCCTTCCAGGGTATCCAGCAACTGGGCATCGCGCGCGGTGCCGAGGGTCGCGACGACCAGGGCCTGGGTTTCGCCACGGGTGAACAGCGCGGAACCGTGGGTCTTGCCGAGCACGCCGACTTCGATGCGCAGCGGACGCACGGTACGGGTGTCACGACCGTCGATACGCGGCTTGCCGTTGACGATGTTCTCGCGAACGGTGCGGTATTCCAGCAGGCCGAATACGTCCTTGACCTCGGAAGCCGGGAACTTGCCCTCTTCCTCGCCGGCGAACAGGGCCACGGCCTGGTCGCGCAGCTCGCCCAGACGGTTGTAGCGGTCCTGCTTGATGGTGATGGTATAGGCCTGGGAGATCGCTTCGCCCAGCTCTGCCTTGATGGCGTTGACCAGCACGGTGTTTTCCGCCGGGGCTTTCCAGTCCCAGGCCGGCTTGCCAGCTTCGGCGGCCAGCTCCTTGACGGCACGGATCACCGCCTGGAACTCGTCGTGGGCGAACAGCACGGCACCGAGCATCTGGTCTTCGGTCAGTTCGTCGGCCTCGGACTCCACCATCAGCACGGCGTCTTCGGTACCGGCCACGACCATGTCGAGGCTGGAACTCTGCAGTTGCTCGTAGGTGGGGTTGAGGATGTAGCCGATTTCCGGATGGAAACCGACGCGGGCGGCGCCGATCGGGCCGGCGAACGGAATGCCGGAGATCGCCAGGGCGGCGGAGGTACCGATCATCGCGGCGATGTCCGGATCGGACTTCTTGTTGGTGGAAACGACGGTGCAGACGACCTGCACTTCATTCATGAAACCTTCGGGGAACAGCGGACGGATCGGACGGTCGATCAGGCGCGAGGTCAGGGTTTCCTTCTCGGAAGGACGTCCTTCACGCTTGAAGAAACCGCCGGGGATACGGCCTGCGGCGTAGGTCTTTTCCTGGTAGTGCACGGACAGCGGGAAGAAGTCGCGGCCTTCGGCCGGCGACTTGGCGCCGACCACGGTGACCAGCACGCTGACGTCGTCCATGGTGACCAGTACGGCGCCGGTGGCCTGGCGAGCGATACGGCCGGTCTCGAGAGTGACGGTCGACTGACCGAACTGGAATTGCTTGGTTACCGGGTTCACGGTGTCTTTACCTTCTATGTTGCCTTGGGGGAAATCGGTGGAATGCCGGGAGTCGGACCCGAATCGATTCCTAGAAAGCGCGAAGCTGGAAGCCCGACGCCGATACCCGCCTCGTGTGCGGGTATCGACGCCAGACTTCCAGCTCCTTGCTTCAAGCTGCCGACCGGCGTCGCTTAGCGACGCAGACCCAGACGGCCGATCAGGGCAGTGTAGCGAGACACGTCTTTGCCCTTCAGGTAGTCCAGCAGCTTACGGCGCTGGTTAACCATACGGATCAGACCACGGCGGGAATGGTGATCCTTGCCGTTGGCCTTGAAGTGATCCTGCAGCTTGTTGATGTTGGCGGACAGCAGGGCTACCTGCACTTCCGGGGAACCGGTGTCGCCTTCAGCTTGCTTGTATTCGTTAACGATCTGCGCTTTTTCTTCAACGCTCAGTGCCATGATGGGCTTCCTCTGAGTGAACAGGCCGGGAATCGCTTCCCGTGTTTTAAAAGGAGGAATGACCGTGCCTGCTGACAGCCACCCTCGTATCGGTCTTATGACCGAATCAGTCGACGCGGGGCGATACGCCCGTCGTCGGTCACTTCACCGATACCGATGAAACGACCTGTCTGATCCTGCACCCGCAACCAGCCGAACTTCGGCGCTTCCGGGGCCCGCACCGGCTGCCCGTGCAGCCAGTAGTACGCACTGTGCTCGGACAACTGCAACACCGGCCAATGCAACAGGCCGCTGTCTTCCGGCATCAGGAATTGGTCCAGCGCTTCCGGACCACCTTCGGCATGCACGCGTTCGAGCGTCTCGAGGGTGATCGCCTGGGCCAGGGCGAACGGCCCGGCCTGGGTCCGCCGCAGTGCCGCGACGTGCGCGCCGCAGCCCAGGACCTGGCCAAGATCTTCCACCAGCGTACGCACGTAGGTGCCTTTGCTGCAGGAAACGGCCAGGGTCGCACAGGGCGGCTCGAAGGAGAGCAAATCCAGGCGCGTAATAGTAACAGAACGCGCCTCGCGCTCCACTACCTCTCCTGCACGGGCGAGCTTGTACAGCGGCTGTCCGTCTTTCTTCAGCGCCGAGTACATCGGCGGCACCTGCTCTATGTCGCCACGGAAGCGCGGCAGGGCCTGTTCGAGATCGTCCCGACCGACGGTCACGTCCCGCTCGGCGAGCAGTTCGCCCTCGGCGTCGCCGGTGGTGGTGGTGATGCCCATGCGCATCACCGTCTCGTAACCCTTGTCGGCATCGAGAAGATACTGGGAGAACTTGGTCGCCTCGCCGAAGCACAGCGGCAGCACCCCGGTGGCCAGCGGGTCGAGGCTGCCGGTGTGGCCGGCCTTCTCGGCATTGAGCAGCCAGCGGACTTTCTGCAGTGCCTGGTTGGAACTCATGCCGCGAGGCTTGTCGAGCACCAGGATGCCGCTGATGGAGCGGCGGATACGCTTCACCTGGGCCACGCTCAGTCCTCGGTCTCGTCGCCGTGGCGGCGGCCGTCTTCGGCCACCGCACGTTCGATCAGCGCGGACAGCTCGGCGCCGCGGCGGATGCTTTCGTCGTAGTGGAAATGCAGTTGCGGCACGCTGCGCAGCTTCATCGACTTGCCCAGCAACATGCGCAGGTAGCCGGCGGCATCGTTGAGGATTTCCATGTTCAGGGCGATCTTGCCGGCATCGTCCTGGCCCATGACGGTGATGAACACCTTGGCGTGCGCCACATCGCGGCTGACCTCGACACCGGTGATGGTGACCAGGCCCAGGCGCGGGTCCTTGATCTCGCGCTGGATCAGTTGAGCCAGTTCGCGTTGCATCTGATCGCCGATACGCTGGGTACGGCTGTAGTCTTTTGCCATTTTTCAACCTGCCTCCAGCGACACCCGGCCACTGGAAAAAAAAGCGACAAACGCCCGGGACAGCTGGAAGCCGGCCCGGGCGCTGTGGTTACGCACTCGCCATCAAAGGCTGCGTGCGACTTCGACCTTCTCGAACACTTCGATCTTGTCGCCGACCTTGACGTCGTTGTAGCTCTTCACGCCGATGCCGCACTCCATGCCGGCACGCACTTCGGCGACGTCGTCCTTGAAGCGACGGAGAGACTCCAACTCGCCTTCGAAGATGACCACGTCGTCGCGCAGTACGCGAATCGGACGGTTGCGGTGCACCATGCCCTCGGTGACCATGCAGCCGGCGATCGCGCCGAACTTCGGCGAGCGGAACACGTCGCGTACCTCGGCGATGCCCAGGATGTTCTCCCGCAGATCGCTGCCGAGCATGCCGGTCAGGGCCTTCTTGACGTCCTCGATGATGTCGTAGATCACGTTGTAGTAACGCATATCCAGACCTTCGGCTTCGACGATCTTGCGCGCGCCGGCGTCGGCACGCACGTTGAAGCCGAACAGCACCGCGTTGGAAGCCAGCGCCAGGTTGGCGTCGGACTCGGTGATGCCACCGACGCCACCACCGACCACGCGGACCTGCACTTCGTCGTTGCCCAGGCCGCTGAGCGAGCCTTGCAGAGCCTCGAGCGAACCGCGCACATCGGCCTTGAGGACGATGTTCAGGGTCTTCTTCTCTTCCTGGCCCATGTTCTCGAAGATGTTTTCCAGCTTGCCGGCATGGGCACGCGCCAGTTTCACCTCACGGAACTTGCCTTGACGGAACAGGGCGACTTCGCGGGCCTTCTTCTCGTCGGCGACCACGGTCATCTCGTCACCGGCATCCGGCGTACCGTCCAGGCCGAGGATCTCGACCGGGATCGACGGGCCGGCTTCCTTGATCGGCTTGCCGTTCTCGTCGAGCATGGCGCGGACACGACCGTAGTTGATGCCGACCAGCACCATGTCGCCCTGGCGCAGGGTACCGTCCTGGACCAGCACGGTGGCCACCGGGCCGCGTCCCTTGTCCAGGCGCGACTCGACTACCACGCCACGGCCCGGGGCCGACGGAGTGGCTTTCAGTTCGAGCACTTCCGCCTGCAGCAGGACCGCTTCGAGCAGTTCATCGACGCCAGTACCGAGCTTCGCCGAAACCGGGACGAAGGGAGCGTCGCCGCCCCACTCTTCCGGGATCACGTCGAGAGCGGCCAGGCCGTTCTTGATGTTGTCCGGGTTGGCCTCGGGCTTGTCGATCTTGTTCACCGCGACCACGATCGGCACGCCCGCCGCTTTCGCGTGCTGCACGGCTTCCTGGGTCTGCGGCATGACGCCGTCGTCGGCCGCGACCACCAGGATCACGATGTCGGTCGCCTGGGCGCCACGGGCACGCATCGCGGTGAACGCGGCGTGGCCGGGGGTATCCAGGAAGGTCACCATGCCACGCTCGGTTTCGACGTGGTAGGCACCGATATGCTGGGTGATGCCACCGGCCTCGCCCGCGGCGACCTTGGCGCGACGGATGTAGTCGAGCAGCGAGGTCTTGCCGTGGTCGACGTGGCCCATGACGGTGACGACCGGCGCGCGGGTGACCGCCTCGCCTTCGAACTTCAGGGACTCGGCCAGTTGTTCTTCCAGCGCGTTCTCGCTGACCAGCTTGACCTTGTGGCCCAGCTCTTCGGCGACCAGTTGGGCGGTCTCCTGGTCCAGGACCTGGTTGATGGTCACCGGGGAGCCCATCTTGAACATGAACTTGACGACTTCGGCGCCCTTGACCGACATCTGGGCGGCCAACTCGGCTACGGTGATGGTCTCACCGATGTTCACTTCACGCACGATCGGTCCTGTCGGGTTCTGGAACCCGTGCTGGTTGCGCTTCTTCAGCTTCGACTTGCCACCACGACCGCCGCGACGGTAACCATCGCTTTCCTCGTCGGTGCTGCGTGGAGCCACGCGCGGAGCAGGAACCTTTTCCTTCTCCTTGACCGAGGGACGGTGCTGGGTGTGCTTGCGGTCGCGGCGGTCATCGTCCTCGTCACGCTTGGGCGCGCGGCGCGGCTCTTCCTTCTTGCGTTCTTCCACGGCGGCAGGCTTGGCCACCGGTTCGGCAACCGCGACATCCGCCACCACGGCAGGCTCGGCACCGGCAGTAGCCGCTGCTTCCTGGGCAGCCTTGGCACGCGCAGCTTCCTCGGCCTTGCGCGCTTCCTCTTCGGCACGCTGGCGGGCAGCGGCCTCTTCGGCCTTCAGACGCTCCGCCTCTTCCGCCGCGCGCTGCTCCTCGAGTTCGCGCTGGCGCTCGGCCTCGATCTCGTCGGGGCTGCGCTTGACATAGGTTTTCTTCTTACGAACTTCGACGCTCACCGTCTTGCTGCCACCCACTTTCAGCGTGGTAGCGGTCTTGCGTTGCAGGGTGATCTTGCGCGGCTCGCTGGCGCGATCGCCATGGCTGCCTTTCAGGTGGGTCAGCAGGGCTTGTTTCTCGCTATCCGTTACAACTTGTTCGGCACTGGTGTGCGGCAGACCTGCGTCACGCATCTGCAGCAGCAGGCGCTCCACCGGTGTGTCGACCACCTGGGCCAGTTCTTTCACCGTGACTTGCGTCATGCACTTCTCTCCTCAGGCCGCGACTGCTTACTCGAACCAATGGGCCCGGGCGGCCATGATCAACTTGCCGGCACGCTCTTCGTCCATGCCGTCGATGTCGAGCAGATCGTCGATCGATTGCTCGGCCAGATCTTCACGGGTGGTTACGCCACGCAGCGCCAGGTCCAGGGCCAGCTCCTTGCTCATGCCATCGAGGCTGAGCAGGTCTTCTGCCGGTTGTGCGTCGGCGAGCTTCTCTTCGGTCGCAATGGCCTTGGTCAGCAGGCGATCCTTGGCACGGGAGCGCAGCTCGTTGACGATGTCTTCGTCGAAGCCATCGATGCTGAGCATCTCTTCCATCGGTACGTAGGCGATTTCCTCAAGAGTCGTGAAGCCCTCTTCCACCAGTACCTGGGCCAGTTCCTCGTCGACATCCAGCTCGTCGACGAAGCGCTGCAGGATATCCCCGGTCTCGGCCTGTTGCTTGGCCTGGATATCCGCCTCGGTCATCACATTCAGGGTCCAGCCGGTCAACTGGCTGGCCAGACGGACGTTCTGGCCACTGCGGCCGATAGCCTGCGCCAGATTGTCCTCGGCGACGGCGATATCCATGGTATGGGTATCCTCGTCGACGATGATCGCCGCCACCTCGGCCGGAGCCATGGCGTTGATCACGAATTGCGCCGGGTTGTCGTCCCACAGGACGATGTCCACCCGTTCTCCACCGATCTCGCCGGATACCGCCTGGACGCGCGAACCGCGCATGCCGATGCAGGCGCCCTGCGGGTCGATGCGCTTGTCCTTGGAACGAACGGCGATCTTGGCGCGCGAGCCCGGGTCACGGGCGGCGGCCATCACGTCGATCAACTGCTCGGCGATTTCCGGTACTTCGATGCGGAACAGCTCGATCAGCATTTCCGGCGCGGTACGCGACAGGACCAGCTGAGGACCGCGGTTCTCGGTACGGATCTCCTTCAGCAGGGCGCGCACGCGGGTGCCAACGCGGAAGGTCTCGCGCGGAATGATCTGGTCGCGGGCCAGCAGCGCCTCGGCGTTGTTGCCGAGATCGACGATGACGTTGTCGCGGGTGACCTTCTTCACGGTACCGGAAATGATCTCGCCGACCTTCTCGCGGTAGGCATCGACCACCTGGGCGCGCTCGGCCTCGCGGACCTTTTGCACGATGACCTGCTTGGCAGTCTGCGCAGCGATGCGGCCGAACTCGATGGATTCGATCTTTTCTTCGATGACCTCGCCGACCTTCGCGCCCGGCTTCTGCTCCTGGACGTCCTCGACGGTGATCTCGGTGGCGGGGTCCTGGTAGTCCTCGTCGGCGACGACGTGCCAACGACGGAAAGTCTCGTAGCTGCCGTTATGACGATTGATCTCGACGCGCAGGTCGACCTCGTCCTCGAAACGTTTCTTGGTGGCGGTCGCCAGAGCCAGCTCCAGCGCCTCGAAAATCACGCCGGCCGGTACGCCCTTTTCGTTGGATACCGACTCAACAACCAGCAGTACTTCTTTGCTCATTGTACGCCTCGCCTTTCAATCCATTGGATCCGCGGATTCGCGTCTCAATCAAAACGGGGAATGATGTTGGCCTTGTCGATCGAATCGATCGGCAGCAGGTACTCGTGATCGTCCACCAGGACCACCACATCCTGCTCCTCCACACCACGGAGAATGCCTTGGTAGTTACGCCGCCCCTCATAGGGCGAACGCAGCCTGATCTTCACTTGCTCGCCGGCATGCTTGGCGAACTGTTCGAGGGTGAACAGCGGCCGATCCATGCCCGGAGAGGACACCTCCAGGGTGTACTCGCCGCTGATCGGGTCTTCGACGTCGAGAATACCGCTGACCTGCCGACTGACGGCTTCACAGTCATCGATGAGGATGCCTTCGGGGCGGTCGATATAGACGCGCAACACCGAATGACGACCCTGGGAAATGAACTCGACGCCCCAGCACTCATAGCCGAGCGCCTCGACCACAGGGGCCAGCAAGGCCTGCAACTGTTCTAGCTTGCTCGACACCTGATCGCCTCGCGTATGTCGTAGAAACAAAAAATGGGCGAAACGCCCATCCCTAAATTGCCACTCGGAACCGTGGCATGGACTGTCCAGCTAACAAAAAGCCCCTAAAAAGGGGCCCTGAAAAACTGGTTGCGGGGGCTGGATTTGAACCAACGACCTTCGGGTTATGAGCCCGACGAGCTACCAGACTGCTCCACCCCGCGTCAAAGCTGGTGCAAGATTATACGACCGACACCCTGGTGGGTCAACCGAACCTTGCGGAGACAAACCCCGCAGGACGGGGCTTGCTTATATGGTACCGAGGAGGGGACTCGAACCCCTACAGCCTATGGCCACTACCACCTCAAGGTAGCGTGTCTACCAATTCCACCACCTCGGCAGAAACCTTTCTCTTACTTCTGTTCAGGAGCCGCCGGTACATCGCCTGCACTTCCCGCAGGCTTGGACTGCTCCTGAAGAACCGGCACATCGTCAGCGGCCGGTGCTTTCTCTTGCTTCTGCTCCAGAACTGCCGGATCCGGCAGCCCGATGTGTTGCAGAGCATCAGACTTTTCTTTAGCGAAGTACGCTAAGCCAAGGCTGGTCAAGAAAAAAACCGCTGCCAGTATACCAGTAATCCGACTCAAAAAGGTAGCGGAACCTTGGCTTCCGAAAACAGTTGCCGAAGCACCTGCACCGAAAGAAGCCCCTGCATCCGCACCCTTGCCATGCTGAACGAGGATCAGACCAACAAGACCCAATGCCATCAGCAGATGCACGACAATTACGACCTTTTCCAGCATCTTCAGCTTCCCGCGGCACGACAGATCGCGCCGAACTCATCCGCATTGAGGGAGGCTCCACCTACCAGCCCCCCATCGATATCCGGCATGCCGAACAACTCGGCTGCACTTGCCGCCTTTACACTGCCGCCGTAAAGGAGTCGCACACCTTTTGCGACCTCGGCATTTTCCGCTGCCAGTTGCGCGCGGATCGCCGCGTGCACTTCCTGGGCTTGCGCGGGGGACGCGGTCAACCCGGTCCCGATCGCCCAGACCGGCTCGTAAGCCACGACTGCGCGAGCAAAAGCTCCAACACCCAACTCGTCGATCACGCTTCCCAGCTGCCTTGCGACAACCTCCAGCGTCTTGCCCGCCTCGCGCTCCGCCCGGGTCTCCCCGACACACAGCACCGGCACCAGGCCGCACGACTGAGCCGCGGCAAACTTGCGACTCACAACCTCGTCACTCTCGCCGAGAATCAGGCGACGCTCCGAGTGGCCCACAAGGACCATGCTACAACCGACATCCGCCAACTGACTGGGAGCAGTCTCACCGGTCAGCGCGCCTTGCATCGGCTCGACGGCGCTGTTCTGCGCACCTACATCGATCGCCTTGCCGGCCAGGCCCTGGATGACCTGGCTGATGAACAAGCAAGGCGGCATCACAGCTACATCGACTCCGCTCGGCAACGCCAGCTGACGCAAGCCTTTGATCAACTCGGCCACACTGGAATGCGTACCGTGCATTTTCCAGTTACCGGCCACCAAGGGTCGACGCATGCTGTACCTCGCGGGGCAAAGTGGGCGCAGATGTTACTCAACAGTTTCCAGACTGGCAAGCAAAATCAAGCACATACCTCAGAAACAATTTTTGCCAGCTGTTCGGCGTGGGCACGAACGCTAGCTTCCTCGTCGCCCTCGACCATCACCCGGACCAACGGCTCCGTGCCGGATTTGCGCAGCAGGACACGACCGCGCCCGCCCATTTGCTCGGTGACGCGGACGCTGGCCTCCTTCACCGAGGGGTGCTCGAGCGGATCGTTTTCGCCCTTGAAGCGCACATTGATCAGCACTTGGGGGCACTTGCGAATCCCCTGGCGCGCCTCGGCCAGGGTCTGGCCGCGATGCTTGAGCGCCATCAGCACCTGTAGCGCCGCGATGATGGCATCGCCCGTCGTGGTGTTCTGGCAGCAGACGATATGCCCCGAATTCTCCCCTCCCAGCATCCAGTTCCGAGCCAGCAGTTCGGCCATCACATAGCGATCGCCGACCTTCGCCCGCACGAACGGGATATGCAGTTCCTGCAAAGCCAGCTCCAGGCCGAGGTTGCTCATCAGGGTGCCGACCACACCACCTTGCAGCCGCCCGCTTTCCTGCAGGTCGCGCGCGATGAGGAAAAGCAGTTCGTCGCCATCCACGACCGCACCGGTATGGTCGACCATCATCACCCGGTCGCCGTCGCCGTCGAAGGCGATGCCGAGGTCGGCATGGTGCTCGACCACCGCAGCCTGCAGGCCATCCAGGTGAGTGGAGCCGCACTTGTCGTTGATGTTCAGGCCATTCGGGCTGGCCGCCAGCACCGTCACTTCCGCGCCCAGTTCCCGGAAGACGCTGGGAGCGATCTTGTAGGTAGCGCCGTTGGCGCAGTCGAGCACGACCTTGAGACCGTTGAAGTCGGTGCTGGTCGGCACGCTGCTCTTGCAGAATTCGATGTAGCGCCCCGCCGCGTCATTGATCCGCGAAACCTTGCCGAGACGGGCGGACTCCACCACGGTCATCGGCGCATCGAGCAGTTCCTCGATCATCAGCTCGACGTCGTCCGGCAGCTTGGTCCCCTGCCCGGAGAAGAACTTGATGCCGTTGTCGTCGTGGGGATTGTGCGAAGCGCTGATCACCACCCCGGCCTCGGCGTGGAAAGTCCGCGTCAGGTAGGCGATGCCGGGGGTAGGCATCGGTCCCAGCAACAGGGTATCGGCGCCGGAAGCGGAGAGCCCGGCCTCGAAGGCCGACTCGAACATGTAACCCGAGCTGCGCGTGTCCTTGCCGATCAGGACCCGGCAGTTGCCCTGCCGGCGGAAGGCCATGCCCACCGCCCAGCCCAGCTTGAGAACGAAGTCCGGAGTAATCGGAAACTCGCCAACACGACCACGGATACCGTCAGTCCCGAAGTATTTTCTGCTCATCTTTTGTCTTCCGTGCTCAATCCGCCATTTCAACGGCGGAGATCATTCGCATCACGTCGACGGTCGCCGCCACGTCATGCACTCGAATTATCCGTGCGCCCTTGGCCAGCGCCAGGGCCGCCAGCGCGAGACTGCCGTAGAGGCGTTCGTCCACCTCCCGCCCCAGTACCTTGCCGATCATGCTCTTGCGCGAAACGCCGACCAACAACGGCAGGCCCAGGCCATGGAGCGCCTGCAGATGCCTGAACAGCACCAGGTTGTGCTCCAGTGTCTTGGCAAAACCGAAACCCGGATCCAGTAACAGCCGCTCGCGGTCGATTCCGGCCGCCACGCAGGCATCCACACGCTCCTGCAGGAACGCGCCGACTTCCGCCACCACATCCTGGTAGGCAGGCGCATCCTGCATGGTCTGCGGTTCTCCGCGCATGTGCATGAGACAGACCGCCAGGCCGCTATCCACCGCAGCATCCAGCGCACCGTCGCGCTGCAGCGAACGGACGTCGTTGATCAGACCCGCTCCGAGACGCGCAGTTTCGCGCATGACCGCAGGCGTGGAGGTATCCACCGAAATCACGACGTCCAGTTCGCGGGCGATGCGTTCGACTACCGGAGCGACCCGCTCCAGCTCCTCCGTCGGAGAAACGCTGCGCGCACCGGGACGGGTCGACTCGCCGCCGACGTCGATGAGCGTTGCGCCTTCCAGCACCATGCGCTCGGCATGCCGCAGGGCATCGTCCAGCCGGTCGTAACGGCCGCCGTCGGAAAAGGAATCGGGGGTGACATTGAGGATGCCCATGACATGTGGGCGGGCCAAATCAAGAACCCGACTGCCGCAAGGCAGTCGGGTCGGGTATTGCGGATTGCTCATTCAGGGCTCTCAGTGCTCGCCGGCCGGCCCACCGATGGGAGGGGTGTTCTCGCGGCGGCCCGACTCTTCCAGGTTGGCCGGCGGGGTGCCGGTACCCGAACCACCCTGCCAGTCACGCGGCTCGCGCGGCACGCGACCGGCCATGATGTCGTCGATCTGGTCGGAGTCGATGGTCTCGTACTTCATCAGTGCGTCGGCCATCATCTCCAGCTTGTCGCGGTTCTCGTCGAGCAGTCGCTTGGCGGTACCGTAGCAGTCGTCGATGATGCGCCGGACTTCCTGGTCGATCATCTTGGCGGTCTCGCCCGACACATTGGCGTGCTGGCTGCCGGCGCTACGGCCGAGGAACACCTCGCCCTCCTCCTCCGCGTACATCAGCGGGCCGAGCTTCTCGGACAGACCCCACTTGGTCACCATGTTCCGCGCCAACTGGGTAGCACGCATGATGTCGTTGGAAGCGCCAGTGGTGACGCCTTCGAAGCCGAGGGTCATCTCTTCCGCGATACGGCCGCCGAACAGCGAGCAGATCTGGCTTTCCAGCGCGCGCTTGGACAGGCTGTAGCGATCTTCCTCGGGGAGGAACATGGTCACGCCCAGGGCACGTCCGCGCGGAATGATGGACACCTTGTAGACCGGGTCATGCTCCGGCACCAGGCGACCGACGATGGCGTGGCCGGCCTCGTGGTAGGCGGTGTTGCGCTTCTCCTTCTCGGACATGACCATGGTCTTGCGCTCGGCGCCCATCATGATCTTGTCCTTGGCCAGCTCGAACTCGCGCATGTCGACGATGCGCTTGTTGGAGCGCGCGGCGAACAGCGAGGCCTCGTTGACCAGGTTGGCCAGGTCGGCGCCGGAGAAACCGGGCGTACCGCGGGCGATGACGGCAGGATCGACATGGTCGCCCAGCGGCACCTTGCGCATGTGCACCTTGAGGATCTGTTCGCGCCCGCGGATATCCGGTAAGCCGACCACCACCTGGCGGTCGAAGCGGCCCGGACGCAGCAGCGCCGGGTCCAGAACGTCCGGACGGTTGGTGGCAGCGATGACGATGATGCCATCGTTCATCTCGAAGCCATCCATCTCCACCAGCAACTGGTTGAGGGTCTGCTCGCGCTCGTCGTGACCGCCGCCCAGGCCGGCGCCGCGATGGCGGCCGACGGCGTCGATCTCGTCGATGAAGATGATGCACGGCGCGTGCTTCTTGGCCTGGTCGAACATGTCGCGGACACGGGAAGCGCCCACGCCGACGAACATCTCGACGAAGTCGGAACCGGAAATGGTGAAGAACGGCACCTTGGCTTCGCCGGCGATGGCCTTGGCCAGCAGGGTCTTGCCGGTGCCGGGCGGGCCGACCATCAGCACGCCACGCGGGATACGGCCGCCCAGGCGCTGGAACTTGCCCGGATCGCGAAGGAACTCGACCAGCTCGCTGACCTCCTCCTTGGCCTCGTCGCAGCCGGCGACGTCAGCGAAGGTGGTCTTGACCTGGTCCTCGGACAGCAGGCGCGCCTTGCTCTTGCCGAAGCTCATCGGGCCGCCGCGACCGCCGCCGCCGCCCTGCATCTGGCGCATGAAGAACATGAACACGGCGATGATCACCAGGATCGGGAAGCTGGCGACCAGCAACTGGGTCCAGATGCTCTGCTGTTCGGGCTGCTTGCCCTCGACCACGACGTTGTTGTTGACCAAGTCGCCGATCAGGCCGTTGTCCTGGATCGCCGGGCGGATGGTCTTGAAGGTATCGCCGTCGCTACGCTTGCCGGTGATGACATAGCCATCCACGGTCACTCGCTCGACCTTGCCATCCTTGACCTGCTGGATGAAGTCCGAGTAGTTCAGCGTCTGTGGCTCGCTCGGGCTCGAGAAATTGTTCATCACGGTCACCAGTACCGCCGCGATGATCAGCCACAGAATCAGATTCTTTGCCATGTCGTTCAATTGACTACCCTCTGAAGCCGGCTCCGTCCTGGAAACCGCTTCACACGACGGCCAGACTCCTTCCGGCCAAAAGTACTACACAAGCGCCCGCGCACGCAGGCGTTGTCTGTAACCCTTTATGAACCCTCGCCCGTCCCGGCACAACAGGTCATCGACCAATAGACAGGCTATAGGGTCAATCATTCCAGTCTATTCCCCGCGAAAGCCGCGTGCGAGCAGATACTGTTCCCGCGAACGATCACGCGACGACAGGGGCTTGCGCATCTGTACCTTGTCGAACATTTCCCGGGCCTGCTTGTGGTACTGGTCGAAACCTTCGCCCTGGAAGATCTTGATCAGGAAATCGCCGCCCGGTCGCAGCACACGGCCGGCCAGGTCCAGCGCCAGTTCGCAGAGATACATGGCGCGCGGCTGGTCGGCGGCCCGCACTCCACTCATATTGGGGGCCATATCGGAAATCACAAGGTCTACCGGATGATCGCCGATCGCCTCGAGGATCCGCGCGAACACCGCGTCCTCGGTGAAGTCGCCCTGGATGAAGGTGACGTCGGGGATGCTGTCCATCTCGAGGATGTCCGAAGCGATCAGCCGACCACGGTCGCCGATCACCCGGCTGGTGACCTGCGACCACCCGCCCGGCGCGGCGCCCAGGTCGACCACGGTCATGCCCGGACGCAGGATGCGGTCCTTCTCCTGGATCTCCAGCAGCTTGTAGCTGGCGCGCGAGCGATAGCCATCGCGCTGGGCCATCTTCACGTAGGGATCGTCGAAATGTTCTTTCAGCCAACGCTGGCTGGTTTTGGAGCGGGCCACGGAATACCTCTTCGGGCACCCCCGGTCGGCGGGGGCAGCATCACTTGGACTAAAACTGGGGTAAAATAGACGACTTTTTCCCAGGGGTCTGATTATGGCGCTCACTCAAGAGCAGAAGAAACAGTTCAAATCTATCGGTCACCACCTGAAACCGGTATTGATCGTAGCCGAGAACGGCTTGACCGAAGGCGTTCTCGCCGAACTCGAGCGCGCACTCAACGATCACGAACTGATCAAGGTGAAACTGGCGCTGGCCGAGCGCGACGATCGCCGCGCCCTGCTCGACGAACTCTGCGCGCAGTCGCGCAGCGACCTGGTGCAAAGCATCGGCAAGATGGCGCTGGTCTATCGGAAGAACCCGAAGCCGAACAAGAATCTCTCGAACATCAGCCGTTTCGCCGGCATCTGATGCCCCATCCAACCAAGGTCGGGAAACTTCCCGACCTGGTTCAGACGCCTTCCTCGTCCCGCCCCGGTACCGGCTGCAACACCAGCAGCAGGCCACACATCGCCACCGCCAGGTAGTTGAACAGCAGCCAGCGCACCGCCTCGGGCGCCAGCCCACGCACCAGGAAATACACCAGGCAGAGCAGCGCGACGGCGAGCAACAACTGACCGCGAAGGTCTCGCCAGAGGCTCCTCGGCCCGTGGCTCGACACCAACACCAGCGCTTGCAGCACCGCACAGAATCCGGCGAAGCCGATCAGCAGCGGCGTCAACGCCGCGGCTACGGTTTCCACCAGCAGCGGCGCCAGTCCGGTCTTGGCCAACGCAGGCAGGACCACGAACTGCAGCAACCAGAGGCCGCCGACCCAGAACGTCTGGGCCAGCAGCCAACTGATCGCGCCTGCGCGCAACGGGGCGCGCTTAGATATGGCGAACCTCGACGATCTCGTACTCGACGTCGCCGCCCGGGGTTCTCACCAGCACGGCATCGCCTTCGGTCTTGCCGATCAGCGCACGGGCGATCGGCGAATTCACCGAGATCTTGCCACCCTTGATATCCGCCTCGTCGTCGCCGACGATCTGGTAGGTCACGGTCTCGTCGGTCTCGACGTTGGCGATGTCGACGGTGGTGCCGAAGATCACCTTGCCGCTGTGCGGGATGGCGGTGACATCGATGACCTGGGCGTTGGACAGCTTGGCCTCGATGTCGCGGATACGCGCCTCGACCATGCCCTGCTGTTCGCGCGCCGCATGGTACTCGGCGTTTTCCTTGAGGTCGCCCAGTTCACGCGCTTCGGCGATGGCCTGGCTGATCTGCGGGCGCAGCACGCCCTTCAGGTGTTTCACTTCTTCTTCCAGGGCGCGGGCGCCCTGGACGGTCATGGGGAACTTGCTCATGCCTTGATTCCTGCGTGGAGATCCTGCAGACGCCGAACGGTCTTCTCGGGACCGAACTTGAGCGCCTCACAGATCGCCTGCCCACCCGCAATGGTGGTGGTGCAGCAGATCTTGTGCTGCAGGGCGTTTCGACGAATGGAGTAGGAGTCAGCGATGGACTGCCGGCCCTCGGTGGTGTTGATGATCAGGGTGACCTCGTCGTTCTTGATCATGTCCACCACGTGCGGGCGACCTTCGGTCACCTTGTTCACGCGACGCACCGGCAGGCCTGCGGCTTCGATGACACGCGCGGTACCGGCGGTGGCTACCACTTCGAAGCCCAGCGCGACCAGGTCGCCAGCCACCTGGGCGGCGAACGGCTTGTCGTCTTCGCGGACGCTGATGAAGGCGCAACCGGCGGTCGGGAGGATCTCGCTGGCCCCCAACTGAGCCTTGGCAAAGGCTTCGGCAAAGCTATCACCGACGCCCATCACTTCACCAGTGGACTTCATTTCCGGGCCGAGGATCGGATCGACGCCGGGGAACTTGGCGAACGGGAACACCGCTTCCTTGACGCTGAAGAACGGCGGGATGATTTCCTGGGTGAAGCCGACCTCGGCCAGGGTCTTGCCGGCCATGACGCGGGCGGCGACCTTGGCCAGCGACTCGCCGACGCACTTGGAGACGAACGGCACGGTACGCGAGGCGCGCGGATTGACCTCGATGACGAAGATATCCTCGCCCTGCACCGCCATCTGCACGTTCATCAGGCCGACCACGCCAAGCTCCAGGGCCATTTTCTTGACCTGCTCGCGGATCTCGTCCTGGATGTGCTGCGGCAGCGAGTACGGCGGCAGCGAACAGGCGGAGTCGCCGGAGTGAACGCCAGCCTGCTCGATATGCTGCATGATCGCGCCGATCACCACGATCTCGCCGTCGCATACCGCGTCGATGTCGACTTCGATGGCGCAGTTGAGGAAGTGGTCGAGCAGCACCGGGCTGTCGTTGGAAACCTGCACCGCCTCGCGCATGTAGCGCTTGAGTTCTTCTTCCTGGTAGACGATTTCCATCGCCCGCCCGCCCAGCACGTAGGACGGGCGTACCACCAGCGGATAACCGATGGCCTTGGACGCGGCCAGGGCCTCGTCTTCGCTGCGCGCGGTGGCGTTGGCCGGCTGGCGCAGGTTCAGGCGCTGGACCATCTGCTGGAAGCGCTCGCGGTCTTCGGCACGGTCGATGGCGTCCGGGCTGGTGCCGATGATCGGCACGCCGGCCTCTTCGAGGGCGCGGCAGAGCTTCAGCGGGGTCTGGCCGCCGTACTGGACGATCACGCCCTTGGGCTGCTCGACGCGGACGATCTCAAGGACGTCCTCGAGGGTCACCGGCTCGAAGTACAGGCGGTCGGAGGTGTCGTAGTCGGTGGAGACGGTTTCCGGGTTGCAGTTGACCATGATGGTCTCGTAGCCGTCTTCGCGCATCGCCAGCGCCGCGTGCACACAGCAGTAGTCGAACTCGATGCCCTGGCCGATGCGGTTCGGACCGCCGCCGAGGATCATGATCTTCTCGCGGCTCGACGGGTTGGCCTCGCACTCTTCCTCGTAGGTCGAATACATGTAGGCGGTGTCGGTGGCGAACTCGGCGGCGCAGGTATCGACACGCTTGTAGACCGGCAGCACCTTCAGCTTGTGGCGATGGCTGCGCAGGTTCTTCTCGGTGACGCCTAGCAGCTTGGCCAGGCGCGCGTCGGAGAAGCCCTTGCGCTTGAGCTTGTACATCAGCTCGCGATCGATGGAGGACAGGCCGAGGGTCTTGACCTTCTCCTCGTCCTTGACCAGGTCCTCGATCTGCACCAGGAACCATTCGTCGATGCGGGTCAGCTCGAACACTTCCTCGACGCTCTTGCCGGCGCGGAAGGCGTCGGCGACGTACCAGACACGCTCGGCGCTGGGCACGGTCAGCTCGCGCTTGAGGATGCTGTCGGCCTCCGGGTCGTTCAGGTCGAGCTTCGGATCGAAGCCGGTGGCGCCGACTTCCAGGCCGCGCAAGGCTTTCTGCACCGACTCCTGGAAGGTCCGGCCGATGGCCATGACTTCGCCGACCGACTTCATCTGGGTGGTCAGGCGGGCATCGGCTTTCGGGAACTTCTCGAAGGCGAAGCGCGGGATCTTGGTCACCACGTAGTCGATGGCCGGCTCGAACGACGCCGGGGTGCGACCGCCGGTGATGTCGTTCTGCAGTTCGTCGAGGGTGTAGCCGACCGCCAGCTTGGCGGCGATCTTGGCGATCGGGAAACCGGTGGCCTTGGAGGCCAGGGCCGAGGAGCGGGAAACCCGCGGGTTCATCTCGATCACCACCATGCGCCCGGTGTTCGGGCAGATGCCGAACTGCACGTTGGAACCGCCGGTTTCCACGCCGATCTCGCGCAATACCGCCAGCGAGGCGTTGCGCATGATCTGGTATTCCTTGTCGGTCAGGGTCTGCGCCGGTGCCACGGTGATCGAGTCACCGGTGTGCACGCCCATCGGGTCGAAGTTCTCGATGGAGCAGACGATGATGCAGTTGTCCTTCTTGTCGCGGACCACCTCCATCTCGTACTCCTTCCAGCCGATCAGCGACTCGTCGATCAGCAGCTCGTTGGTCGGCGACAGGTCGAGGCCACGGGCGCAGATCTCTTCGAACTCTTCACGGTTGTAGGCGATACCGCCGCCGGTGCCGCCCATGGTGAAGGACGGACGGATGATGCAGGGGAAGCCGACCTGCTCGAGCACGCCGTAGGCCTCCTCCATACTGTGGGCGATGCCCGAGCGCGGACAGGCCAGGCCGATATCCTTCATCGCCTTGTCGAAGCGCGAGCGGTCCTCGGCCTTGTCGATGGTATCGGCATTGGCACCGATCATCTCCACGCCGAACTTCTCCAGCACGCCGTGGCGCTCCAGGTCCAGGGCGCAGTTCAGCGCAGTCTGGCCGCCCATGGTCGGCAGCAGCGCGTCGGGGCGTTCCTTCTCGATGATCTTGGCCACGGTGGCCCACTTGATCGGCTCGATGTAGGTCGCGTCGGCCATCGCCGGGTCGGTCATGATGGTCGCGGGGTTGGAGTTCACCAGGATGACGCGGTAGCCCTCCTCGCGCAGGGCCTTGCAGGCCTGGGCGCCGGAGTAGTCGAATTCGCAGGCCTGGCCAATCACGATGGGGCCGGCACCGAGGATCAGGATGCTCTTTATGTCTGTACGTTTTGGCATGGGACTCTCGTTGCAATAATCAGGACAGGGTTGCGGTGGCCAGCTTCACACCAAAGCCGACGAACAGGGCGCCGACGCCCGAAGTGGCGCCGGCAGCCAACCGTTGCCGCCGGCGGAACCAGGCCGCCAGCCGCACACCGGTGAAAATCAGGAAGCTCAGGTAAAGGGCGCTGACCAGTTCCAGGATCACCGCCAGCACCAGGAACGACAGGCCCGGATAGGCATAGCCGGGATCGACGAACTGGATGAAGAAGGAGATGAAAAACAGGATCGCCTTGGGATTCGACAGGCTGAGCAGCAGCGCCTTGCGGAACGGCTGGTGGACATCCACCTGTTCGGCCTGCGCCGCCGTCGCCTCGGGATTGCGCAGCTTGCGCCAGGCGCCCCGCAGCATGCCGACGCCGAGATAGAACAGGTAGGCCGCACCGAGGTACTTCAGGCCGATGAACAGCATCGGCTCGGCCTTCAGCAGGGACGCCACGCCGAGGGCCGACAGCAGCATCAGCACCGCGTCGCCGAGGAACACGCCGCAGGCGGCCCGGTAGCCGGTCGCCACGCCACGCTGGGCCGAAGTCGCGAGGACGAACAACGAGTTCGGTCCGGGCAACAGGATCACGAAAACCACACCCAGCACGTAGGTCCAGAAATCGGTTATCCCCAGGGTCGGCATGGCTCTGCTCCTCAGCGACGCTCGGCCATCGCCGAGATGAAGCGGTCGAACAGCGGGGCGACGTCATGCGGACCGGGGCTCGCCTCGGGGTGGCCCTGGAAGCTGAAAGCGACCTTGTCGGTGCGCTCGATACCCTGCAGGGTACCGTCGAACAGCGACTTGTGAGTGGCTCGCAGGTTGTCCGGCAGGGTGCTCTCGTCGACCGCGAAACCGTGGTTCTGGCTGGTGATCATCACCACGCCGCTGTCCAGGTCCTGCACCGGGTGGTTGGCGCCGTGGTGCCCGTGGCCCATCTTCAGGGTCTTGGCGCCAGAGGCCAGGGCCAGCAACTGATGGCCGAGGCAGATGCCGAACACCGGGATCTCGGTATCGAGGAATTCGCGGATCGCCTGGATCGCGTAGTCGCACGGTTCGGGGTCGCCGGGGCCGTTGGAAAGGAAGATGCCGTCAGGGTTCAGCGCCAGCACTTCGCTGGCCGGTGTCTGCGCCGGCACCACGGTCAGGCGGCAGCCGCGCGCCACCAGCATGCGTAGGATGTTCAGCTTCACGCCGTAGTCGTAGGCCACCACGTGATACGGCAGTTCACCGGCCGGGATCTCCGGATGACTGTCGCTTTCCAGGTTCCAGACGCTGGAGCGCCACTCGTAGCGCTCGGCGGTGGTGACCTCCTTGGCCAGGTCCATGCCCTTCAGGCCGGGGAAGGCGCGAGCCAGCTCCAGCGCGCGTTCCTCGGTAGCGTCGGCACCAGCCAGGATGCAGCCGTTCTGCGAACCCTTCTCGCGGAGGATACGGGTCAGGCGACGGGTATCGATGCCGGCGATGGCGACGGTGCCGTTGGCTTTCAGGTAGTCAGGCAGCGACTGCTTGCTGCGCCAGTTGCTGGCGATCAGCGGCAGGTCGCGGATGATCAGGCCGGCGGCCCAGACGCGGTTGGCCTCGGCGTCTTCCGGGGTGGTACCGGTATTGCCGATGTGCGGGTAGGTCAGGGTGACGATCTGCTGGGCGTAGGAAGGATCGGTAAGGATTTCCTGGTAGCCGGTCATGGCGGTGTTGAACACCACCTCGCCAACGGTCTGGCCGTCGGCACCGATGGCTTCACCGCGAAAAATGCTGCCGTCGGCAAGTGCAAGTATGGCTGGCTTAGTCAAGAAGACCTCCCGTAAATCAAGCCTGACTGGTCGCGCAGGTGTAAAAAAGCGGGATGACACCGTGAAGAGTCATCCCGCTTTTTTTCGATTCATGCTGCGCTGCTTTTAGTGGACACACTAAAGCTGTAGTTTACAGAATCGCGACATTCCGGTCCACCAATAAGACGACGTGCGGCAGCGTCTCAGCGTAGACCGAGCACATCCTGCATGTCGTACAGGCCGTTCTCCTTGCCCTCCAGCCACAGCGCCGCACGCACCGCGCCACGGGCAAAGGTCATGCGGCTGGAAGCCTTGTGGGTGATCTCCACGCGCTCGCCCTCGGCGGCGAACAGCACGGTGTGGTCGCCCACCACGTCGCCGGCGCGCACGGTGGCGAAGCCGATGGTTTCCCGCGCCCGCGCGCCGGTCTGCCCCTCACGTCCGTAGACCGCCACTTCCTGGAGGTCCCGGCCGAGCGCCTGGGCTACCACCTCGCCCATGCGCAAGGCGGTGCCGGACGGTGCATCGACCTTGTGCCGGTGATGGGCCTCGATGATCTCGATATCCACTTCGTCGCCCAGCACCCGTGCCGCAGTATCCAGAAGCTTCAGGCAAAGGTTCACGCCGACGCTGAAGTTGGCAGCGAAGACGATCGGGATATCCTTCGCCGCTTCGGCCAGCAGCAGCTTCTCGTCGGCGCTGAAGCCGGTGGTGCCGATGACCATCGCGCGGCGCGCCTTGCGGCACTGCTCGATGTTCTTCAGGGTTACGGAGGGATGGGTGAAGTCGATCAGGACGTCGAACTCCTCGCAGACCTTGCCCAGGTCCCCGGACAGCGGCACGCCGATCCGGCCGAGACCGGCCAGCTCGCCGGCGTCCGCCCCCACCAGGGTGCTATCCGGACGATCCACCGCCGCCGTCAGCCCGGCGGCACCGCCGGTCTGCTGAACGGCCTCGATCAGGTTCTTGCCCATGCGCCCGGCGGCGCCCACTACGGCTATACGTCGCATAAAACCACTCCACGCGGAACCCGGACGCGGCGGTCAGGCCGCGCCCATGGCTTTGTTTATAGGTCGTCGAAGAAACGCTTCATGCCTTCGAACCAGCCACTGGCCTTGGGCGAATGCGAGGTGTCGCTCTGCAACGACTTGCGGAACTCCTCGAGCAGCTCGCGCTGGCGCTTGTCCAGGTTCACCGGGGTTTCCACCACCACCTTGCACATCAGGTCGCCGGCGCCGCCGCCACGCACCGGGGCCACGCCCTTGCCGCGCAGGCGGAACAGCTTGCCGGTCTGGGTGCTTTCCGGAATCTTCAGCTTGACCCGGCCATCCAGGGTCGGCACTTCCAGCTCGCCACCCAACGCAGCGTCGGCGAAACTGATCGGCACTTCGCAGTACAGATGCTTGCCGTCGCGCTGGAAGATCGGGTGCTCGCGCACATTGACCACCACGTACAGGTCGCCCGCCGGACCACCCATGCTGCCGGCCTCGCCTTCGCCGGTGAGGCGGATGCGGTCGCCGGTGTCGACGCCGGCCGGCACCTTCACCGACAGGGTCTTCTGCTCTTCCACGCGCCCCTGGCCATGGCAGGAGCCACAGGGATCGGAAATCATCTTGCCGGTGCCGTGGCAGCGCGGGCAGGTCTGCTGGACCGAGAAGAAGCCCTGCTGCATGCGCACCTGGCCGATACCGCCGCAAGTGGTGCAGGTGACCGGTGTGGTACCGGGCTTGGCGCCGCTGCCGTTGCAGGTCTTGCAACCGACCAGGGTCGGCACGCGGATGGTGACGGTGGTGCCGCGTACCGCCTCTTCCAAGTCGAGATCCAGGGTGTAGCGCAGGTCCGCGCCGCGCTGCGCGCCGCCGCGCGAGCCACCGCGGGCGCCGCCGCCACCGAAGAAATCGCTGAACACATCGCCGAAGATGTCGGAGAAGCTCGCCCCGCCGAAACCGGCGCCAGCGCCCCCACCCATGTTCGGATCGACGCCGGCATGGCCGTACTGGTCGTAGGCCGCCCGCTTGCTGGCATCGGAGAGGACCTCGTAGGCCTCGTTGGCCTCCTTGAACTTGTCCTCGGCTTCCTTGTCGCCAGGATTGCGGTCCGGGTGGTATTTCATCGCCAGGCGACGGTAGGCCTTCTTCAGGTCCGCCTCGCTGGCGCCACGCTCAACCCCCAGAACCTCGTAAAAGTCTCGTTTCGCCATAACCTTTCCGTCTCAATTAAGGACCCTCCAGACACGCCAACGCGGGAGCAGGCTCCCGCGTGGCGGATCATGCGTACCGGCCTGGCCGGCACGCGGGGCAGAAGCAAGCCGGGGCTTACTTGTTGTCCTTGACCTCTTCGAACTCGGCGTCCACCACGTCGTCAGCGGCTTTCGCCTGCTCGCCCTGGGGAGCGTCTTCGCCCTGCTGGGCCTGTTCGGCGTACATCTTCTGCGCCAGCGGGGTGGAAGCCTGGGACAGAGCGTTCATCTTGGCCTCGATCTCGGCCTTGTCGTCGCCCTTCACCGCCGCTTCCAGCTCGCCCAGCGCCTTCTCGATGGTCGCCTTGTCCTCGGCGGTGGCCTTGTCGCCCGCCTCGGTGATCATCTTGCGGGTCGCGTGGACCAGCGCGTCGCCCTGGTTGCGAGCGGCAGCCAGTTCCTCGAACTTGCGGTCCTCCTCGGCGTTCGCCTCGGCATCGCGGACCATCTGCTGGATCTCATCCTCGGACAGGCCGGAGGATGCCTTGATCACGATGGACTGCTGCTTGCCGGTGGCCTTGTCCTTCGCCGAGACGTGCAGGATGCCGTTGGCATCGATATCGAAGGTCACCTCGATCTGCGGCACGCCGCGCGGAGCCGGCGGAATGTCGGCCAGGTCGAACTTGCCCAGCGACTTGTTCTGCGCGGCCTGCTTGCGCTCGCCCTGCAGCACGTGGATGGTCACCGCGCCCTGGTTGTCGTCGGCGGTGGAGAACACCTGCGACTTCTTGGTCGGGATGGTGGTGTTCTTCTCGATCAAACCGGTCATCACGCCGCCCAGGGTCTCGATGCCGAGGGTCAGCGGGGTCACGTCGAGCAGCAGCACGTCCTTCACGTCGCCGGCCAGGACCGCGCCCTGGATGGCGGCACCGACAGCCACGGCTTCGTCCGGGTTGACGTCCTTGCGCGCTTCCTTGCCGAAGAACTCGGCAACGGTCTTCTGTACCAGCGGCATGCGGGTCTGGCCGCCGACCAGGATCACTTCATGGATATCGGAAACATCCAGGCCGGCATCCTTCAGCGCGGTGCGGCACGGCTCGATGGTGCGCTGCACCAGGTCTTCGACCAGGGACTCCAGCTTGGCGCGGGAAACCTTGACGTTCAGGTGCTTCGGACCGCTCGCGTCGGCAGTCACGTACGGCAGGTTGACGTCGGTCTGCTGGGTCGAGGACAGCTCGATCTTGGCTTTCTCGGCCGCTTCCTTCAGACGCTGCATGGCCAGCGGGTCGCCCTTCAGGTTGATGCCGCTTTCCTTCTTGAACTCGTCGACGAGGTAGTCGATCAGGCGGATGTCGAAGTCTTCGCCGCCGAGGAAGGTGTCGCCGTTGGTGGCCAGCACTTCGAACTGATGCTCGCCGTCGACTTCGGCGATCTCGATCACCGACACGTCGAAGGTACCGCCGCCCAGGTCATAGACGATCACGGTGTGGTCGCCCTTGGCCTTGTCCAGGCCGTAGGCCAGCGCCGCCGCGGTCGGCTCGTTGATGATCCGCTTGACGTCGAGGCCGGCGATGCGGCCGGCGTCCTTGGTGGCCTGGCGCTGGCTGTCGTTGAAGTAGGCCGGAACGGTGATCACCGCTTCGGTGACCGGCTCGCCGAGGTAGTCTTCGGCGGTCTTCTTCATTTTCTTCAGCACTTCGGCGGAAATCTGCGGAGGTGCCATCTTCTGGCCCTTCACTTCCACCCAGGCGTCGCCGTTGTCGGCCTTGACGATGCTGTACGGCACCATCTGGATGTCTTTCTGTACCACGTTCTCTTCGAAGCGACGGCCGATCAGGCGCTTCACCGCATACAGGGTGTTCTGCGGGTTGGTGACCGCCTGGCGCTTGGCCGGCTGGCCCACCAGGGTTTCGCCATCGTTGGTGTAGGCGATGATCGAGGGGGTGGTACGCGCGCCCTCGGCGTTCTCGATGACCTTGACGTTACCGTTCTCCAGGATAGCCACGCAGGAGTTGGTGGTACCCAGGTCGATGCCAATGATTTTGCCCATATTCACTCTCCAGAAACTTTGATTCCGTGCGACCCGCCCGTGGGTCTCGTGCTCGGTTGACTACCCAGATGGGGTCGTCGCGTCGAATTTCAAGCCTGCTCGTCGATGGAAGGCGGGGTTTCCGCCGGCGCCTTGCTGACCACCACCATCGCCGGACGCAGCAGGCGGCCGTTGAGCAGGTAGCCTTTCTGGAACACCTTGAGGACACTGCCCGGCTCGGCCGAAGCGCTTTCCTGCATGGCCATCGCCTGGTGCTGCTCGGGGTTGAAAGGCTCGCCTTCCGGGTTCAGCGCCTCCACCTGGTAGCGGCGCAGGGTGTCGTCGAACATCTTCAGGGTCAGTTCCATCCCTTCGCGCATCGGCTTGATCGCCTCGTCGTTGGGATCGGACATCTCCAGGCCGCGCTCGAGGGTGTCGACCACCGCCAGCAGGTCGCCGGCGAATTTCTCCAGCGCGAACTTGTGCGCCTTCTCGACATCCTGCTCCGCACGCCGGCGTACGTTCTGCAGATCCGCGACCATGCGCAGCGCCTGGTCCTGGGCGGCAGCCAGCTGCTCCTCCAGTTCCTGCACGCGGGCGGTCAGGTCCTCGGCGGCGCCGGTGGGCTGCTCGGGGGTCTGTTGATCCAGGGTCTGCTGTTCGTCAGCCATGCCACTCTCCTTCAAAAATAAGCTGGCAAATACAAGGCGAACGCATAAGTTCGCAACGTTGCCGGCTATATGGGGACGGCTTTCCACGGTTCAAGGGGCGAGCGGCAATTGCCAGCCGGAAAAAATACTGTATAAATAACCAGACAAAACCCACGGAGCCACCCGCCATGCTGGTTCACCTGTCCGTTCACAACTACGCCATCGTCGAGCACCTGGATCTCGAACTCGCTACCGGCATGAGCGTGATCACCGGCGAAACCGGCGCGGGCAAGTCGATCATGCTCGACGCCCTCGGCCTTACCCTCGGCGACCGCGCCGACAGCGGCGCGGTACGTCCCGGAGCGGACAAGGCCGACATTCTCGCCAGCTTCGACGTCAGTGCCATCGCCGAGGCCCGCGACTGGCTCGCCGAGCGCGACCTGGAACAGGACGGTCCGTGCATCCTGCGCCGGGTGATCACTGCCGAAGGTCGCTCGCGTGCCTACATCAACGGCACGCCCTGCCCTCTGGGCGACCTGAAGAGCCTGGGCGAACTGCTGATCGACATCCATAGCCAGCACGAGCACCAGTCGCTGCTGAAGAGCGAGACCCACCGGCGCCTGCTCGACGAGTACGCCGGCTGCCAGGAGCTGGCGCGCCAGGTGCAGCTCGCCGCGCAACGCTGGAAGCAGACCAGCCAGGAACTCGAACGCCTGTCGCGTAGCGGCGACGAACAGCGCGCCCGCCACCAGTTGCTCAGTTACCAGCTGGAAGAACTGGAAAACCTGTCCCTCGGCGAAAACGAACTGGAAAGCCTGGAGCAGGAGCAGAAGACCCTGAGCAACGCCGAAAGCCTGCTCGCCGCCTGCCGCCAAGTCGTGGAAATGTGCAGCGAGAGCGATGCCGGCAACGTCCTTTCCGCGCTCAATGCCAGCCTCAGCCGCCTGACCTCGTTCAGCGGCCAGCCCGCCGCCCTCGGCGAAGCGGTCAACCTGTTGTCCAGCGCGCAGATCCAGGTCGAGGAGGCGATCGGCGAACTGAACCGCTTCGTCGACCACTTCGATGCCGATCCCAATCGCCAGCAGCAGGTCGAGGAGCGCCTGGACGTCATTTATTCCCTGGCGCGCAAGCACCGGGTCCAGCCCGCCGAACTGGCCGACCTGCAGCAGCGCCTGTTCGACGAACTGGAGGCGCTGAACGCCGACGACGAAGCGGTCGGACGCCTGGGCGACGAGCTGGCCGCCTACGCCCGGCATTACCAGGAAAAAGCCGACGAACTGAGCCGCCTGCGCCAGGCCGCGGCCGCACCTCTTGCCGCCAGCGTGGAACAGGAGATGCAGCGCCTGGGCATGCCCGGAGGGCGCTTCGCCATCGTCCTGCATCCCGGCGACAGCGCCGAGCCGCAGGCCAACGGACTGGAAAGCGTGGAGTTCCTGGTCAGCGCCAACCCCGGGCAGCCGTTGAAAGGGCTGGCCAAGGTCGCCTCGGGCGGCGAACTGTCGCGGATCAGCCTGGCGATCCAGGTGATCACGGCACAGACCTCGCGCATCCCCACCCTGGTCTTCGACGAAGTCGACGTCGGCATCGGAGGCCCCACCGCCGAAGTGGTCGGACAGTTGCTGCGTCGCCTCGGCGAACGCGGCCAGGTCCTCACCGTGACCCACTTGCCGCAGGTCGCCGCCCAGGGCCACCAGCACCTGTTCGTGCACAAGGAACGCGGCAGCAGCGAAACCCGCACGGCGGTCGCCACCCTGAACAAGGCCCAGCGGATCGAGGAGATCGCCCGCATGCTCGGCGGCGTCGACCTGACCAAGGAATCCCTGGCCCACGCGAAGAAACTGGTCAACCTGGCCGCCCAGAACTGAACGTTCCTTCAATGGAAAATGAAAACGGCGACCCCAGGGTCGCCGTTTTCGCATGGAACCGTTGCGCGACTACTTCTTCTTGCGCACGTAGAGCACCAGATTGTGATCGACCAGCTCGAAGCCGCGCTCGCGGACGATTTCCTTCTGGCGCTTCTCGATTTCCGCGTCCATGAACTCGATCACCTCGCCGGTATCGACGCAGACCATGTGGTCGTGGTGGCCGCTATCGGCGAGCTCGAACACGGCATGGCCGCCATCGAAGTTGTGACGCACCACCAGGCCGGCGGCCTCGAACTGGGTCAGCACCCGATAGACGGTTGCCAGGCCCACGTCCTCGCCTGCTTCCATCAGCGCCTTGTACACGTCTTCGGCGCTCATGTGGCGTTGCTCGGCCGAGTCGAGCATCTGCAGGATCTTGACCCGCGGCAGGGTCACTTTAAGGCCGGCTTTTCGAAGTTCGCTATTTTCAACCATGTCTGCTTTCTCAGCGCGGGATGTTTCGCAGTATCCCGGAATACGGGTATGATCGGGCTTTTATTTGCCCAGCCAAGATAGTGGAAGTCGCTCACCGATGCAAAACGCCAAGCTCATGCTGACCTGTCTCGCTTTCGCGGGGCTTGCCGCACTCGCCGGTTGCTCGTTTCCTGGCGTCTATAAAATCGACATCCAGCAAGGCAACGTCGTAACGCAGGACATGATAGACCAGTTGCGTCCCGGAATGACCCGACGCCAAGTGCGGTTTATCATGGGCAACCCGCTGATCGTCGATACCTTCCACGCCAATCGTTGGGACTACCTCTACAGCATCCAGCCGGGCGGCGGTCGTCGCCAGCAGGAACGCGTCAGCCTGTTCTTCAACGACAGCGACCAACTGGCCGGCCTGAACGGCGACTTCATGCCCGGCGTCAGCCGCGACGAAGCGATCCTCGGCAAGGAAGGCAGCACCACCGTCACCCAGCCGGCCGACCAGCAGAAACCGGAAGAGCAGAAGGAAGAGCCGCCGAAACCGGGCTCCACCTTGGAACAGCTCCAGCGCGAAGTGGACGAAGCCCAGCCGGTACCGGTTCCGACCCCCGAACCTTTGGACCCCAGCCCGCAATGACGGCTGGCGTTCCACGAAAAAGCCCGGCATTCGCCGGGCTTTTTCATTTCCGCAGGAAACCCCGCGGCTAACCGCCTTCGCGCTCGCTCCGGGCCCGTGCGGCACGCTGCTTGCGCACCTCCTTGGGATCGGCGATCAACGGGCGGTAGATCTCCACCCGTTCGCCGGCCTCCAGCACCCGCTCCTCCGGGCGAGCCAGGAGCTTGCCGAAGATACCCAGCGGACAACCTTGCACATCCAGCCCTGGAAACGCCTCGGCGATGCCGGAGAGCAGCACGGCCTCGCGTGCGCTGGTACCTGCCGGCACGCTCAGGCGCAGTAACGCCTGTCGCTCCGGCAGCGCGTAGACCACCTCGACGGCGATCTCAGCCATAGAGTTGCTTGGCGCGCTGGCAGAACGCGTCGACCATGGTGTTGGCGGCCTGGGTGAACAGCGGCCCGAGGGTCGCCTTGACCAGCGGCCCGGCGTAATCGAAGGTCAGGTCGAGAGTGATCTTGCAAGCCTTCTCGCCCAGCGCCTTGAACTGCCAGACGCCATGCAGTTCGGTGAACGGTCCGTTTTCCAGGTTCATCTCGATGGAAGCTCCCGGCACCAGCACGTTGCGGGTGGTGAAGCGCTGGCTGAGGCTACCCTTGGCCACGGTCAGCTCGGCGCGCATCAGGCTTTCGCTCTCCTCCAGGACCTGGCTGGCCGAACACCAGGGCAGGAACTCCGGATAGCGCTTCACGTCGTTCACCAGATCGAACAGCGCACGGGCGGGATAAGGCAACAGCGCCGAACGCTGGATATGGGTGCTCATAGAACTCTCACTTCTGCTGTCGAGCGGGCGACTCCCCAAGCATAGCCGGCGGGACGGCGGCATCCGCCACGGCGGCGCGCTGCGCCCGCCGACCGGGGCCAGGGTTCGGCAGAAAAACGCTCAGCGCAGCCTGACGCCACTTGAAGACTTTTCTTACAAAACCTTGGCCAGCGGCCAGGAAAAGAGTGGGCATTGTCCGAAATTCACCTCTATCCCTCAAGCGCGACGCCGCCCCATAGCGGTGAAGCCGGCGACTCCCTATAATGCGCCGCCTATGGCTAAGCAGAAGAAACACCCTTCGGGGACCATCGCGCAGAACAAGAAGGCTCTGCACGACTATTTCATCGAACAACGCTTCGAGGCGGGCGTCGCCCTGGCGGGCTGGGAAGTGAAAAGCCTGCGCGCCGGCAAGGCCCAACTGGTCGACAGCTACGTGCTGCTCAAGGATGGCGAGGCCTGGCTGCTCGGCAGCCACATCACGCCCCTGACCACCGCCAGCACGCACGTGATCGCCGACCCGGTGCGCACGCGCAAGCTGCTGCTGCACAAGCGCGAACTGGGCAAGCTGTTCGGCGCCGTGCAACAGAAGGGCTACGCCTGCGTCGCCCTGTCGATGTACTGGAAGAAGCACCTGGTCAAGTGCGAGATCGCCCTGGCCAAGGGCAAGAAGGACTTCGACAAGCGCCACACCGAGAAGGAGCGCGACTCCGATCGGGAGATCCAGCGCGCCATGCGCCACGGCAAGGACGACTGAGCGCGTCCCTGCCCGCGCCTCGCTAGTCCTCCTGCACGCTGCGCCGGCGCTGCGAGCGCTTCATCCTGCGCGCCTCTTCCTGGACCTCCGCCAGGACCTCCTGCACATAGTGGATGTGCTGGTTGGACACCTCCCGGGCCAGCTCCGCCTGACCGCTGATGATCGCGTCGTATAGGCGCTGGTGCTGCTCCATCAGTTGCGCGCGGGTTTCCGTGCGCTGCGCGTACATCCCGCCGATATTGGTCACCACGTTGCGCCGCAACAAGTCGAACAGGCCCTTGATGGTGTGCAGCAGCACGGTGTTGTGGCTGGCCTCGGCGATCGCCAGGTGGAAGCGCGCGTCGGCGGCGCCCTCTTCCGCGCTGACCTGGTCGTTGCGCGCATAGCAGGCCTGGAGCGCCTCGAAGGCCTCGGTCAGGCGCTGGTGATCGAGGGAGGTCGCACGCAGCGCCGCGTAGTAGGCACAGGACCCTTCCAGCGTGTGGCGAAACTCCAGCAGGTCGCGCTGGGCCTCCGGGTTACCCTCCAGCAGGTGCAGCAGCGGATCGCTGAAAGTCGCGCCCAGCGATTCGGTCACATAGTTGCCGCCACCCTGGCGGCTGACCAGCAGCCCCTTCGCCACCAGTTTCTGGATCGCCTCGCGCAGCGACGGCCGGGAAACCCCGAACTGCTCGGCAAGCACGCGCTCGGCGGGCAGCCGCTCGCCGGACTTCAGCGTGCCCTCCAGGATCATCGCCTCCAGTTGCGCAACGATGTCATCCGACAGACGGCGCTGCCTGACCTGACCAAATTCCATATCCCGACACCCTTACCCGAAGTTTCGTCGCAAAGCCTCTGCCATGCGCCCAGCGCGAAAAAGAGAGGAAGCGTACCGAGCCGCTCCCCGCACCACAAGCGAGGCGCCACGAGCCCCGCACGAGCATCCTTAGACAAAAGTCGTAGACGGGCAAATTGACACGCCGAACGCTCGACTCTTAACCTGAGCGCTCGCTTTTGTAAATTGGTCTTACCAATTATGCGAGCTTTGCCAGGTTCGGCTGCCCAGCGCCCTTGCACACACAGGTCTTGGCGCGTGTCCGATCTGGTCACAGGCAAACCCAACAACAATTAGGGAGCCAACCCCCATGCAAGCCTGGCAACAACTCTATACCCCCCTAGGCAGTCTCGGCCTGTCGGCCGCCGCGGCCGTCATCCCGATCGTGTTCTTCTTCCTCGCCCTGGCGGTATTCCGCCTCAAGGGCCACATCGCCGGCAGCATCACCCTGGCGCTGGCCATCGCGGTGGCCATCTTCGCCTTCCACATGCCCGCCGACATGGCCTTCGCCGCCGCCGGCTACGGCTTCCTCTACGGTCTCTGGCCGATCGCCTGGATCATCGTCGCGGCGGTCTTCCTCTACAAACTGACGGTGAAGAGCGGCCAGTTCGAGGTGATCCGCAGCTCGGTGCTGTCGATTACCGGCGACCAGCGCCTGCAGGTACTGCTGATCGGCTTCTCCTTCGGGGCCTTCCTCGAAGGCGCCGCCGGTTTCGGCGCGCCGGTGGCGATCACCGCCGCCCTGCTCGTCGGCCTCGGCTTCAATCCGCTCTACGCCGCCGGCCTGTGCCTGATCGCCAACACTGCGCCGGTGGCCTTCGGCGCACTGGGCATCCCGATCATCGTCGCCGGCCAGGTGACCGGCATCGACGCCTTCAAGATCGGCGCCATGACCGGCCGCCAACTGCCGTTCCTGTCGATCCTGGTACCGTTCTGGCTGGTGTTCATGATGGACGGCTGGCGCGGCATCCGCGAAACCTGGCCGGCCGCCATCGTCGCCGGCGGCAGCTTCGCCATCACTCAGTACCTGACGTCCAACTTCATCGGCCCGAAGTTGCCGGACATCACCTCGGCGCTGGTCAGCCTGGTCTCCCTGACCCTGTTCCTCAAGGTCTGGCAGCCGCAGGGCGCCAGCGAAGCGCTCGCCGCCAGCGGCGGCGCGGCCGTGGCCGGTGGCGGCTACGGCGGGCAACGCAGCGTCGAACCGTCCGCCTACAGCTTCGGCGAGATCCTCAAGGCCTGGTCGCCGTTCCTGGTGCTCACCGTACTGGTGACCATCTGGACCCTGAAACCTTTCAAGGCCCTGTTCGCCCCGGGCGGCGAGCTCTACTGGCTGGTGTTCAACTTCGCCATCCCGCACCTCGACCAACTGGTGGTCAAGGGCGCGCCGATCGCCACCAGCGCCACGCCGATCGCCGCGGTATTCAAGTTCGACCCGATCTCCGCCACCGGCACGGCGATCTTCCTCTCGGCGCTGGTATCGATGTTCATCCTGCGCATCGGAGCGAAAATTGGTATTACCACTTTCAAGGAAGTCCTGGTGGAGCTGAAGTGGCCGATCCTGTCCATCGGCATGGTCCTGGCCTTCGCCTTCGTCACCAACTACTCGGGCATGTCCACCACCCTGGCCCTGGTCCTGGCCGGTACCGGCGCGGCGTTCCCGTTCTTCTCGCCGTTCCTCGGCTGGCTGGGGGTATTCCTGACCGGTTCGGATACGTCCTCCAACGCCCTGTTCAGCTCCCTGCAGTCGACCACCGCGCACCAGATCGGAGTCAGCGACACCCTGCTGGTGGCCGCCAATACCAGCGGCGGCGTGACCGGCAAGATGATCTCCCCGCAATCCATCGCCGTGGCCTGTGCCGCGACCGGGATGGTCGGCAAGGAATCCGACCTGTTCCGCTTCACCCTGAAGCACAGCCTGATCTTCGCCGCGCTGGTCGGACTGATCACCCTGGCCCAGGCATACCTATTCACCGGCATGCTGGTGCACTGACCGCGCCCTGATCGGCCGCGCGTCGGCGATACTGCGCAGGAAATGGCCCGGGGGAGACTCGCCTACGATCGTAGGCCCGGCTCCCTTGGCCATTTCCGCCGTGTCCCGCTCCACTGCGCTCGATGCAAAACCTTTCGACACAACGGAAGAGCCCAATGATCATTTCCGCTTCCACCGACTACCGCGCCGCCGCCCAACGCAAGCTGCCGCCGTTCCTCTTCCACTACATCGACGGCGGCGCCTACGCCGAGTACACCTTGCGTCGCAACGTCGAGGACCTGTCGGCCATCGCCCTGCGTCAGCGGGTGCTGAAGAACATGTCCGAGCTGAGCCTGGAAACCCGCCTGTTCAACGAGACCCTGGCGATGCCGGTGGCGCTCGCCCCGGTCGGTCTCACCGGCATGTACGCCCGCCGCGGCGAAGTCCAGGCGGCACGCGCGGCGGCGGCGAAGGGCGTGCCCTTCACCCTGTCGACGGTATCGGTGTGCCCGATCGAGGAGGTCGCCCCGGCCATCGACCGGCCGATGTGGTTCCAGCTCTACGTGCTGAAGGACCGCGGCTTCATGCGCAACGCCCTGGAGCGGGCCAAGGCCGCCGGCGTCACCACCCTGGTGTTCACCGTCGACATGCCGGTCCCCGGCGCCCGCTACCGCGACGCCCATTCCGGCATGAGCGGCCCCTACGCCGCGCCGCGCCGCATCCTGCAAGCCATGACCCACCCGGCCTGGGCCTGGGACGTCGGCCTGCTGGGCAAGCCCCACGACCTCGGCAACATTTCCGCCTACCGCGGCAACCCGACCGGACTGGAGGACTACATCGGCTGGCTGGGCGCCAACTTCGACCCGTCGATTTCCTGGAAGGACCTGGAGTGGATCCGCGAGTTCTGGGACGGCCCGATGGTGATCAAGGGCATCCTCGACCCCGAGGATGCCAGGGATGCGGTGAAGTTCGGCGCCGACGGCATCGTCGTCTCCAACCACGGCGGCCGCCAGCTCGATGGCGTGCTGTCCAGCGCCCGCGCGCTGCCGGCGATCGCCGACGCGGTGAAGGGCGAACTGGCGATCCTTGCAGACTCCGGCATCCGCACCGGTCTCGACGTGGTGCGGATGATCGCCCTCGGCGCCGACAGCGTGCTGCTCGGCCGCGCCTTCGTCTACGCCCTGGCCGCCGCCGGCGAGGCCGGGGTGCGCAACCTGCTCGAACTGATCGAAAAGGAAATGCGCGTGGCCATGGTCCTCACCGGGGCCAAGTCGATCGGCGAGATCAGCGCCGACTCGCTGGTCCGCGAACTGGGCGCCTGAGACGCCCGCCAGAAAAGCCTGAAAACGCCCGGGGCGTGACCGTCGTCCCAGGGCCGAGGAAAGCCGATGAGCCTGCCGATTCCCTTTCTCGAGACCGTCGAGCGGCTGATACCGCGCGAACGCCGCTTCGACGACCCGCTGTCGACCCTGGCCTTCGGCACCGACGCCAGTTTCTACCGGTTGATTCCCAAGCTGGTGCTGCGCGTCGAAAGCGAGGACGAGGTCGCCGCGATCCTATCCGTCGCCTACCGCGAGCAGGTCCCGGTGACCTTCCGCGCCGCCGGCACCAGCCTCTCCGGCCAGGCCATCAGCGACTCGGTGCTGCTCGTCCTCGGCGACAACTGGAACGGCCGGGAAATCCGCGCCGACGGCGCGCAGATCCGCCTGCAGCCGGGTGTCATCGGCGCCCAGGCGAACGCCTGGCTGGCGCCGTTCGGCCGCAAGATCGGTCCCGACCCGGCCTCGATCAACGCCTGCAAGATCGGCGGCATCGTCGCCAACAACGCCAGCGGCATGTGCTGCGGCACCGCGCAGAACAGCTACCACACCCTTGCCGGCCTGCGCCTGCTGCTGGCCGACGGCACCCGCCTGGACAGCGAGGACCCGGCCAGCGTCGCGGCCTTCCGCGCCAGCCACGGCGAGCTGCTGGAACGGCTCGCCGAACTCGGCCGCGAGACCCGCGCCAACGCCGAACTGGCCGCGAAGATCCGTCACAAGTACCGGCTGAAGAACACCACCGGCCTGTCGCTGAACGCGCTGGTCGACTACGACGAGCCGCTGGACATCCTCACCCACCTGATGGTCGGCTCCGAGGGCACCCTCGGCTTCATCAGCGCGGTGACCTACGACACCGTCCCGGAACACCCGCACAAGGCCTCGGCGCTGCTGGTTTTCCCCACGGTGGAAACCTGCTGCACGGCGGTCGCGGTGCTCAAGCGCCAGCCGGTCTCGGCGGTGGAACTGCTCGATCGGCGCAGCCTGCGCTCGGTGGAGAACATGCAGGGCATGCCGGAATGGGTGAAGAGCCTTTCCGCCGGTGCCTGCGCCCTGCTCATCGAGTCCCGCGCGGCGAGCCGCACGCTGCTGCACGAACAGCTCGGGCGGATCATGGCCTCCATCGCCGAATATCCGCTGGAGAAGCAGGTCGACTTCAGCGAAGACCCGGCGGTCTACAACCAGCTCTGGCGCATCCGCAAGGACACCTTCCCGGCTGTCGGCGCGGTGCGCGAGACCGGCACCACGGTGATCATCGAGGACGTCACCTTCCCCGTCGAACGACTGGCCGAGGGAGTCAACCGCCTGATCGAGCTGTTCGACAAGCACCGCTACGATGAGGCGATCCTCTTCGGCCACGCGCTGGAGGGCAACCTGCACTTCGTCTTCACCCAGGGCTTCGACTCGCCCGAGCAGATCGCCCGCTACTCGGCGTTCATGGACGACGTGGCGCACCTGGTGGCGGTGGAGTACGGCGGCTCGCTGAAAGCCGAGCATGGCACCGGGCGCAACATGGCGCCGTTCGTCGAACTGGAGTGGGGCGAGGACGCCTATCGCTTGATGTGGCAGCTCAAGCGCCTGCTCGACCCGCGCGGCATCCTCAACCCGGGTGTGGTCCTCAGCGACGACCCGCAGAGCCACCTGAAGAACCTCAAGCCGCTGCCGGCCGCCGACGAGATCGTCGACAAGTGCATCGAGTGCGGTTTCTGCGAACCGGTCTGCCCGTCGCGCGGACTGACCCTCACGCCACGCCAGCGCATCGTCCTGTGGCGCGACATCCAGGCGAAGAAGCGCGCCGGCGTCGACACCACGGCGCTGGAGCGCGACTACCGCTACCAGGGCATCGACACCTGCGCCGCCACCGGCCTATGCGCCCAGCGCTGTCCTGTGAACATCAACACCGGCGAGCTGATCCGCAAGCTGCGCGGCGCCGACGCCCGCCACGCCGAAGGCGCCACCTGGCTGGCGCGCAACTTTGCCGGCGCCATGCGCGCTGCGCGCTTCGCCCTGCTCGCTGCCGACGGCGCCCGGCGCCTGCTTGGCGCGCCCCTGCTGGCCAGGGCCAGCCACAGCCTCAGCCAGGCCAGCGGCGGCCGCGTGCCGCAATGGACGCCGGCGCTGCCGCAGCCGGTACGCTTGGCGCCGCCGCCCGCCCCGCTCGACGACGAGCGGCCACGGGTGGTCTATCTCGCCGCCTGCGTCTCGCGCGCCATGGGCCCGGCCTTCGGCGACGAAGAGCGCGAGCCGCTGCTGGACAAGACCCGCCGTCTGCTGGAAAAGGCCGGCTACCAGGTGGTGTTCCCGGATAACCTGGACAACCTCTGCTGCGGCCAGCCGTTCGCGTCCAAGGGGTATGCGAAGCAGGCCGACGACAAGCGCGACGAGCTGCTCGCCGCCCTGCTCCAGGCCAGCCGCGGCGGCCTCGACCCGATCTACTGCGACACCAGCCCCTGCACCCTGCGCCTGGTCCAGGGTCTGGACGATCCGCGGCTGCAGATCCACGACCCGGTGAAATTCATCCGCAGTCACCTGCTCGATCGCCTGGAGTTCATCCCGCAGGACAAACCGGTAGCGGTGCACGTCACCTGCAGCACCCAGCACCTCGGCGAGAGCCAGGCGCTGATCGACCTGGTCGGCCGCTGCACCCGCGAGGTGGTGATCCCGGAAGGCATTCACTGCTGCGGCTTCGCCGGCGACAAGGGCTTCACCACGCCGGAACTGAACGCTCACTCCCTGCGCAGCCTGAAGGATGCCGTGCAGTTCTGCGAGGAAGGCGTGTCCACCAGCCGTACCTGCGAGATCGGCCTCAGCGAGCACGGCGGGATCGACTACCGCGGGGTGGTCTACCTGGTGGACCGGGTGACGCAGGCGAAGGGCGCGCCTCGGTAGGGCGAATAACCGCCTCGCGGTTATCCGC
>NZ_KV813417.1:89015-181358 GCF_001813645.1 Pseudomonas sp. HMSC063H08 | reverse complement strand
AGGGCGAATAACCGCCTCGCGGTTATCCGCCGGGCCATGCTCCGCAGAAGCGGCGAATAGCGCCGCTGGCGCTATTCGCCCTACGTCAGGCGAAATGGGTGCTCCGGCGTCGTCGGCCCGCGCCGGGGCGGGCAAAAAATCCGTCGTTAAGCACCTCTTAAGTCAGCCGCGCCTATCGTGCCTTCCACCGCGAGGACATCCCTCGCCGAAACGGAAGCAGGAGGCCTTCATGGCAATTCAACCGTTGCGACTCGATCCGATCACCGTGCTCGGCAAGCAACTGGTCATCGAGCTGTTCGACTGCGTCGACCAGCGCTTCGACGATATCCAGTGGATCGAGGAAAGCATGCTCGAGGCCGCCCGCCAGGCCAACGCCACCATCATCACCTCGGCGTTCCACAAGTTCAGCCCGATCGGCATCTCCGGCGTGGTGGTGATCGCCGAATCGCACCTGGCGATCCATACCTGGCCGGAGTACGGCTATGCCGCGGTCGACGTGTTCACCTGCGGTGACGTGCTCGATGGCGCCCAGGCCGTGCGCGTGCTCAGCGAACGCCTGGGCAGCCGTCGGCACCTGATCTCGAGCATGGACCGCGGCCTCGGCGGCCATCGCCTGGGGCTGCTCAGCCGCAGCCTGGCCGGCAATGGCCCGGTCGACGAAGACAGCCCGACCCTGCGCTGGGCGCTGGGCCAGGGCACGGGGGTGGCCTGATGGATACGCCGATCGAACGCGCCCCGCTGGCTCCCGACCTGAGCCAGGCCCGTTACGCCGTCGACCTCACCGGCCTGGTGCCGGCGGAGGTCGCCGCCGGGCTGCCGCCGCTGCCGCCGAACCACTTCTATTTCTATCCGCCGGACCCGCTGCTGGAAGGCGACGGCGCGATCACCGCGATCGAGGACAGCGACCCCTTCGACCAGTACGTCTACCGCCTGCGCCGGGTGCTCTACCAGGGCCGCACGCGCTGGCAGAACGTGCTGATCGCCGACACCTACAACTACGACCGCGTGTTGATGCTCGACGGCGCGATCCAGAGCGCCGAGAGCGACGAGTCGCTGTACCACGAATTGCTGGTGCAGCCGGCCATGCTCGCCCACGACGAGCCGCGCGACGTACTGATCATCGGCGGCGGCGAAGGCGCCACCCTGCGCGAGGTGCTGTCCCATGCCAGCGTGCGGCGGGCGGTGATGGTCGATCTCGACCGGGAGCTGGTGGAACTGTGCCGTGAGCACCTGTTCCAGTGGCACCAGGGCGCCTTCGACGACCCGCGCTGCGAACTGCTCGCCGAGGACGGCCGGGCCTATCTCGAGCGCGACCCGTCGCTCTACGACGTGGTCATCATCGATGTCGTCGACATGCTCGACAACGGCCCGGCCCAGGCCCTCTATACCCGCCAGTTCTACGAACTGCTGCACTCGCGGCTGCGTCCGGGCGGGGTGATCGCGGTGCAGGGCCTGGAGTTCTCGCACAGCGACGACAAGCCCCACGCGGCCCTCGCCCGTACCCTGCGCAGTGTCTTCTCCCAGGTCCACAGCTACCGCGCCACGGTGCCCTCGTTCCTCTCCTCCTGGGGCTTCCTGCTGGCTTCCGACTGGCTCGACGCGAACCACTGGCAGGCCGAGGACATCGACCGACGCATCGAACGCAAGCTCGGCCCGCTGTGGCTCGACCACCTCGACGGCGACTACCTCAAGGCCTGCTTCGTGATGGACCGGGAAACCCGCTTCCTGCTCGCCCAGCCGGGACCGGTACTGGAAGACGGCGTACCCTTCGTCGCACCGCCGGATATCGAGGAGATCGAGTTCGGCCCGGCACAATTGCCGGCCCTGGCGAGGACCTGAAGATGTCCGCCGCTCCCCTGGCCAGCGTACCGCTGGCCGTCAACGGCGCGCCCTGCCTGCTGCACCGGGTACGCTTCCGCTCCGCCGCGGACAGCGGCGGCCTGCCGCTGCTGGCCACCCTGCGCGATCCGCAGCCGGTGCTGGCAGTCCTGGCACAACGTATCGAGCTGAGCGAAGACGCGGAACTGCCGGAGACCGCCGTCGACGACGAGCTGCTGGTGATCTTCGCCAACGCCGGGCTACAGACCGGGCACGCCTGGCGCCAGCGCCTGGAAGCCTGGATGGCCGCCGGCGAGGACGAGCGCCAGCCGACCCTGGAAGCACCCTCGTTCGGCGAGCGAGTGCTGTGGCGCCCCGGCCGCGCGCTGGTCATCGGCAATCCCGAACGCTGCCGGGAGCTGCTCGAAGGCCTGGCCGTCTTCGCCTGGCACGAAGGTCACCTGCGCCGCCTGGAAGACGACACCGCGGCGGCCTGGGAGCCGGCCCAGGCCGATGTCGAACTGACCCAGCTACCGCGCCGTGCCGCCCTGCGGCGCCAGGAACATGTGAACCGGCAGGTACGACGCACTACACTCTGGCGCATGGCCTACGCCCGCCTGGAGTCGCACTTGGAGAAGCCGCCGCTGCAACTGAAGGGCGCGGTGCGCCGGCTCTACAACGAACTGGCCATGCAGGCCGAAGTGCACGATCGCCTGGCGACCCTGGACGACCGCATCGAAGTGCTGCAGGACCTCTACGAACTGGCCGCCGACCGCCTCGGTGAATACCGTTACTTCCGGGGCGAACTGCGGGTCGAATGGCTGATCGTCGCCATCCTCCTGCTGGAGGCCGGCCTGGGCCTGTGGGAATTGTGGAATCACTGAAACGAGGCTGCCATGAGAATACTGCTGGCCGAGGACGACCTGCTGCTCGGCGACGGCATCCGCGCCGGGCTGCGCCTGGAAGGCGATACCGTGGAATGGGTGACCGACGGCGTGGCCGCGGAGAACGCGCTGGTCACCGACGAGTTCGACCTGCTGGTGCTCGACATCGGCCTGCCGCGCCGCAGCGGCCTGGACATCCTGCGCAACCTGCGTCACCAGGGCCTGCTCACCCCGGTGCTGCTGCTCACCGCGCGGGACAAGGTGGCCGACCGGGTCGCCGGGCTCGACAGCGGTGCCGACGACTACCTGACCAAGCCCTTCGATCTCGACGAACTGCAGGCACGGGTGCGCGCCCTGACCCGCCGCACCACCGGTCGCGCCCTGCCGCAACTGGTGCACGGCGAGCTGCGCCTGGACCCGGCGACCCACCAGGTGACCCTGTCCGGCCAGGCGGTGGAACTGGCGCCGCGCGAATACGCGCTGCTGCGCCTGCTGCTGGAGAACAGCGGCAAGGTGCTCTCGCGCAACCAACTGGAGCAGAGCCTCTACGGCTGGAGCGGCGACGTCGAGAGCAACGCCATCGAGGTCCATGTCCATCACCTGCGGCGCAAGCTCGGCAACCAGTTGATCCGCACCGTCCGCGGCATCGGCTACGGCATCGACCAGCCGGCGCCCTGAAAACCGCCTACCGGAGTCCTCCGATGCCGCGTACCGCCGTCCCCTCCGTCCGCCGGCGCCTGCTGATCAACCTGCTGGTCGGCTTCGTGCTGTGCTGGCTGAGCGTGGCGGCGCTGACCTACCACCTCTCGCTGAAGCAGGTGAACCGCCTGTTCGACGACGACATGGTGGACTTCGGCGAAGCCGCCCTGCGCCTGCTCGACCTTGCCACCGAAGACCAGGCCAGCGAGGACGGCTCGATCACCGAGATCATCGAACGCAGCCGCGAGGCGATCCAGGGCCTGCCCCTGCTGCGCCGCGAAAGCGCCCTCGGCTACGCCCTGTGGCGCGACGGCCAGCCGCTGCTGTCGAGCCTCAACCTGCCGCCGGAGATCACGGCCCAGGGCCCCGGCTTCAGCACCGTGGAAGCCCAGGGCACCCACTGGCGGGTGCTCCAGCTGAACATCGACGGCTTCCAGATCTGGATCAGCGAAAACCTGATCTACCGCCAGCACACCATGAACCTGCTGCTGTTCTATTCGCTGTTCCCGCTGCTGCTGGCGCTGCCGTTGCTCGGCGGCCTGGTCTGGTTCGGCGTTGCCCGCGGCCTGGCGCCGCTACGCGAAGTGCAGGCCGAGGTCCAGCAGCGCTCCGCGCGACACCTGCAGCCGATCGCGGTGGAGGCGGTGCCGCTGGAGATCCGCGGCCTCATCGACGAACTCAACCTCCTGCTGGAGCGCCTGCGCACCGCCCTCGAGGCCGAACGCCGACTGACCAGCGACGCCGCCCATGAGATCCGCACGCCGCTGGCCAGCCTGCGCACCCATGCCCAGGTCGCGTTGCGTTCGGAAGACCCCAAGGCCCACGCCCGCGGCCTGCTGCAAGTCAGTCGCAGCGTCGAGCGGATCAGCACCTTGATGGAGCAGATCCTGCTTCTCGCCCGCCTCGACGGCGACGCCCTGCTGGAGCAATTCCACCCGGTCAACCTCGCCACCCTGGCCGAAGACGTACTCTCCGAACTGGCGCGCCAGGCCATCGACAAGGACATCGAGCTGTCGTTGCACCAGGAGACCGTGCACGTGATGGGCATCGACCTGTGGCTGAAGGCGATGGTCGGCAACCTGGTGGGCAACGCCCTGCGCTACACACCGGCCGGGGGCCAGGTCGAGATCCGCGTCGAGAATCGCGCCCAGCACGCCGTGCTGCGGGTGCGCGACAACGGCCCCGGGGTCGCCCTGGAAGAGCAGCAGGCGATCTTCACCCGCTTCTACCGCAGCCCCGCCACCAGCAGCGGCGAGGGCAGCGGCCTGGGCCTGCCGATCGTCAAGCGCATCGTCGAACTGCACTTCGGCAGTATCGGCCTGGGCAAGGGACTGGAGGGCAAAGGGCTGGAAGTACAGGTGTTCCTGCCGAAGACCCAGCCGGACGCGACGCGGCCGCCGGCCAGAGGTCCGGACAGCGGGCGGTCACATATCTGATAGCCTGCGCATTGGCCGGGAAAGGGATAGGCTAGCGGCTTCGCAACCTCCCAGGAGACCCGGATGAATATCGGTGAAGCGGCGAAGAAAAGCGGACTGACGCCGAAGATGATCCGTTACTACGAGTCCATCGAGTTGCTCCGCCCGGCCGGACGCAGCGCCAGCGGCTACCGCCACTACAACGAGAACGACCTGCATACCCTGGCGTTCATCCGCCGTTCGCGGGACCTCGGTTTCTCCCTCGACGAAGTCGGCAAGCTGCTCACCCTCTGGCAGGATCGCCAGCGCGCCAGTGCCGACGTCAAGGCCCTGGCGGCGCAGCACGTGCGCGAGCTGAACCGCAAGATCGAGGAACTCAGCACCCTGCGCGACACCCTGCAGGACCTGGTCGAGCACTGCCAGGGCGACCACCGCCCCGACTGCCCGATCCTCAAGGATCTGGCGTCTGGCTGCTGCCACTGATATCCAGCAGCGGCCAGCGCGCCGTCCAGTTCTTCTCCCGCAGGCGCCGCCGGTAGACCTCCGGCTTGCCGGCGAAATGCGCGGTGGGCCGCACCTTCAGCGCCAGCAGGTCGTCGACGCCCAGCGGCGCCAGTAGCTCCAGGCGTTCGCCGACGAGTCGCAGCGCCACCGCCGTGCACGTTTCCGCCCAGTGGCACAGCGCATCGGCGCAATCCCGGTAGGGCCGGTCGCCGTTGCGCAGGTGCATGCGCGCCTGGTTCTTCACCGACCAGGGCGCCTCGCAGCGACGGCGCAACGCGGCCTCGAAGTCGGCGTCGGCCTGCGGGTCGAGGGCCCGCGGGGCGAAATGAAGTACGTCGATGTCCGCCAGCGGCGTGGCTTCGCCGTAGCCATGCAGATGGTCCCATACCGCGTTGCGCACGAAGCCGGCGCCGATCCAGGCGCCCTCCGGGCCGACCTCGCGCAGCACGCGGAGCAGATGCAGGCGCGAGGAATCGGCAGCGATCAGCGCGAGGATGTCTTCCGCCGTTTTCATCCCACCCGCCGCACCGGCCAGGCGAAGCGTCGCAGCAGGCTGGCCGGCAACAGGGTGATGGCCAGCCCGACGAACACCAGCGCGCAGGCCAGCAGGCTGTCCAGGTCGAGGCGTTCGCCGAGCAGCAGCCAGCCGGCGAGCATGCCCGACACCGGCACCGCCAGGGCGAACGGCGTCACCAGGCTGGCCGGGTAGTGGCGCAGGAGGAAACTCCAGATGGCGAAGCCCACCGTGGTCGCGCCGAAGGCGATGTAGAGCAGCGCGCCGAAGCCGCCCCAGCTCATGTTCAGCACGGCGCGCTCGATGGCGTGCGGACCTTCGAATAGATAGGAAAGCGCCAGCAGCGGCAAAGGCGGGACCAGGCTGACCCAGCAGATCAGGCGCAGCATGTCGGTGGCCCCGGAACGCTTGGTGGCGATGTTGGCGAAGGACCAGGCCAGCGCCGCGGCGACCACCAGCAGGAATGCCAGCAGGCTGTCTCCCAGCGGCCGCTCCAGGCCGATCAGGACCAGCCCCGCCGCCGCCAGCAGGAGGCCGAACAACCCGCGCGGCGACGGCCGCTCGCCCAGCCACAGGGCGGCGATGAGGATGGTGAAGAATACCTGGCTCTGCAGCACCAGCGACGACAGCCCGGCCGGCATGCCCTGGGCCATGCCGACGAACAGCAGGCCGAACTTGACCACCCCGAGGAGCACGCCGATCAGCAGGATGCGTCCGAACGGCGCCGGCATCGGCCCGCGCAGGACCAACAGCGGCAGCGCCGCCAGGGCGAAGCGCAGGGCGCAGAACAGCAGCGGCGGGAAGTCGCCGAGGCCGACCTTGATCACGACGAAGTTCAGACCCCAGATCAGGGTCACCAGCAGGGCGAGCAGGATATGTGCAACAGGCATGGCGGCCTCCGGAAAACTTCAGGCCACGCTAGCAGTTGCGTCCGCAAGGGTCGCGATACAGTTGGCGGGAAAAAACATCCGCCAGCCGCTCACTGCAACCAGGGCGGCGGCGGTTCCTCGCGCTCGCCACGCGGCGCGTCGTCGGCCTGGCGCAGCGCCTGGCGACGCGCCTCCTCGCGCTGCGCGGCCTCGATCTCGCGGAGCACCGCGCGCACGTCGGCGGCCTCTTCGGCTTCGACGAAGGTGCCGCTGAGCGGGGTTTCCGCTGTCAGCTCGCCGGCTTCGTAGAGCGCCCACATTTCCTTGGCATAGCGGGTCTGCCTGAGTTCCGGGGCGAAGCGGCCGAAGTAGGCGGCCATGTTGCCGACGTCGCGTTCGAGCATGCTGAACGCATGGTTGTTGCCGGCCGCGTCGACCGCCTGCGGCAAGTCGATGATCACCGGGCCATCCGGACCGAGCAGGACGTTGAACTCGGAGAGGTCGCCGTGCACCAGGCCGGCGCAGAGCATGGCGACGATCTGGCGGATCAGGAAAGCGTGGTGGCGCCGTGCCTCGTCGGGCTCCAGCGTCACGTCGTTGAGACGCGGCGCAGCATCGCCGTCGGCGTCCGCCACCAGTTCCATCAGCAACACGCCATCGAGGAAATCATAGGGCTTCGGCACCCGCACACCAGCCCCGGCGAGACGGAACAGGGCCGCCACTTCGGCATTCTGCCAGGCTTCCTCCTGTTCGCGGCGGCCATACTTCGAGCCCTTGGCCATGGCCCGCGCCTGGCGACTGTTGCGGACCTTGCGGCCCTCCTGGTACTCGGCGGCCTGGCGGAAGCTGCGCTTGTTGGCCTCCTTGTAGACCTTGGCGCAACGCAGGCTGTCGCCGCAACGCACCACATAGACCGAGGCTTCCTTGCCGCTCATCAGCGGGCGCACGACCTCGTCGATCAGACCGTCTTCGATCAACGGTTCCAGGCGTCTGGGTGTCTTCATCGGTGCTACGCGGTTCCTCGGGGCCAATGTGGAAGGCAAAGGGTCTGACGTTATACGGCAAACGCCGTGCCGAGCACAGCCGGACGCGCCGGCTTTCCGCCGGACTGCGCACCGATCAGCGTACTAGGCTGGTGGCGCGGTGAGTTCGATGCTTTCCGCCACCGCCTGTTCCAGCCGCTGCATCTCCACGTCCAGCGCCTCGGCGCTGTCGGCGTAGCGCTGGGCAACCTCGGCGAAAGCGTCGGCCACGGCGACGAAGGCCTCCACCAGCCGTGGGTCGAATTCACTGTCGGCGCCGGCCTGGATCAACAGCACTGCCTCGGCGTGCGCCAGCGGCGGCCGGTAGGCGTGCCGGCTGGTCAGTTCATCGTAGCGGTCGGCCAGGGCGACGATCCGCGCCGCCAGGGGAATCCGCTCGCCCGCCAGGCCTTCCGGAAAGCCCCGGCCATCCCAGCGTTCGTGATGGCTGTAGGCGATCTGCCGGGCGAAGCGGAGGAACCCGGAAGGCTGGCCGAGCCGCCGCTCGGCGCTGGCCAGGGCGTCGCGTCCGGCGCGGGTATGGCCCTGTAGCAGGGCGGTGTCGGCGGCGTCCAGTTGCCCGGGGTTGAGCAGGACCCGGTCGGGCACCGCGACCTTGCCGATGTCATGCAACAGCGCCGACTTGCTCAGCAGGTCGACAGCCTCCGGAGTCAGCTCGTCAGCGAACGCCCGCTGCGCCGCCAGATGCTCGGCGAGCAGCCTGACATAGCGCTCGATACGCGGAAGATGGCGGCTGCGCGGGTTGTCGCGAAGATCGCCAAGGGTCGCCAGGGCTTCGATGACGGCGTCCTGCAACTGTTGCAGCTGGCGCGTGCGACGGCGCACTTCGAGTTCCAGGTATTCGCTCTTGTCGCGCAGGAAATCGGCATTGGCCTTCAGTTGCAGGTGGGTGCGCACCCGCGCCAGGACGATCGGCGGGCTCACCGGCTTGCCCAGGTAATCCACCGCGCCCAGGGCCAGGCCCTGTTGCTCGTCGTCGCGATCGGCGCGGGCAGTGAGAAACATCAACGGGATGTCGCGGGTCAGCGGATCGGCCTTGAGCCGTCGGCAGACCTCGTAGCCGTCCATGCCCGGCATGTTCACGTCGAGCAGGATCAGGTCCGGGCGCGGCTCTTCGACGGCCGCCCGCAGCCCGGCCGGGCCGCTGCCGGCGGTGCGCACGCGGTACTGCTCCTCGAGCAGCTCGCGCATCAGCAGCAGGTTGTCCGGGGTGTCGTCCACCACCAGCACGAGTTCCTGCTCGGGCCTGTCCAGCATGCTCTCCATCGCCCCTCCGGCCTTCGCTACGGGGCCGCCTCGCGGCGACCGTCACTCCGTATTGAAGACGCTGGAGACGACTTCTGCACGCCCGGTCAGGCGCCCGGGGCGACCGTTCAGGGCGTCAGGCGGAAACGCAGTGGCGAATCCTCGGCCTCGGCGCCGTTCTCGCTCTCGCCGAAGGCCCGGCGCTCGATGGGGTCCTGGCCGAAATACTCCTTGATCGGCGACTCGATGGCCTTGCCGCCGGGGCTCACGTGACTGGCGCAACCGCCAAGGAATACCAGGACCACACCGATGACCAGCGCTTTCATCTTCGTACCCCCGTCAGCCCGGCCCATCCGGGCGCTGCGCCGCAGCATGGCGCAGCCCGCCTTAGGGATCGCTTAAGGCATTCAGGCGGCGGCGCGGCTGGCGCGCCACTGGGGCAGGCCGATGAGCACCACGGCGCTGATGATCACCAGCATCGCCAGCCCCTCGATACCGCCGATCCGCTCGCCGGCGAACAGGGTGCCGAGCAACACCGCCACCGCCGGATTGACGTAGGCATAGCTGGTGGCCGCCGCCGGCCGCACGTTGCGCAGCAGGTACTGGTAGGCGCTGAAGGCGATGATCGAGCCGAACAGGATCAGGTACACCAGCGCCAGCCAGCCGCTGGTGCTCGGCCAATGCTCCAGGCGCTCACCGCTGGCCAGACTGCCGACCAGCAGCACCGCGCCGCCGACCAGCATTTCCGCGGCGCTGGCCATCGGTCCGGCCGGCAGCGACAGGCGCCGGCTCCACACCGAGCCGAAGGCCCAGGACGCGGCGGCGAACAGGATCAAGCCGGCGCCGGCAGGGCTGGCCTGGAGGTTCGAACCGAGGTTGAGCAGGACGATGCCGAACAGCCCGAGCACGATGCCGCCCCATTCCAGGGTGGTGTTGCGCTGGCCGAACAACTGGCTGAACAGCAGGGTGAACAGCGGCACCGTAGCCACCGCGAGGGCCGCCACCCCGGAAGACACGCCCCAGTGCTCGGCCACCGTCACCCCGCCGTTGCCGCAACTGAGCAGGAGGATTCCGACGATCCCCGCGCCGCGCCACTCGCGCCAGGTCGGCAACGGCGCGCCGCGCCAGCGCAACCAGGCGAACATCAGGCCGCCGGCGATGACGAAGCGCACCCCGGCCATCAGCATCGGAGGCCAGGACTCGACGCCGAAGCGGATCGCCAGGTAAGTGGAGCCCCAGATGAAGTACAGGGCGAAGAACGCACCGAAAAGCAACAGCGGAATGCGACGGGCAGGCATGGAAAGCACTCGACAGGGCAGGCGGCAGAAAGACTTCATTTTATGAGGTCGCCACCCGCCGGTTAAGGCACAGCCGCTGGTTATCGGGACGTAACACTTTTCTTTCCATGGAAATCGGCCATGCTTTCCGTCGATTCGACAACCGGGACCCATCATGGACAAATACGACCGTGCGCTCCTCGCCGCCCTGATCGACAACGGCCGCCTGACCTTCGCCGAACTGGCCCGGCGCATCAACCTGTCGCCCCCGGCGGTGGCCGACCGGGTGGCCAAGCTGGAGGCCGAAGGGGTGATTACCGGCTACCACGCCTCGGTGAACCTGGCCAAGCTCGGCCTGCCCATCGAGTGCGTGATCGAACTGCGGATCACCGAGAAGGATTGCCAGTCGGTGCTCGACGAACTGGCCCGGATCCCCCAACTGACCCTCTGCCACCGGATCACCGGCGACGCCTGCGTGCTGATGAAGGCCGCCGTGGCTTCGATGCGGGAGCTGCAGGACCTGATCGACCGGCTGATGAAGTTCGGCATCAGCAAGACCTCGATGATCCTCTCCACCCCCTTCGCCGACCGCCAGCCGGCAAGCCTGCGGGGGCAGGACGGCAATGGCGGATGTGCGGCGTGAGCCCTTCGCCGGGGTTATCCGGCAGGCGTCGGGATCCGTACCTCATCGCCGCCACGAACCCAAAGCGTAGGGCGCATAACGCCAACGGCGTTATCCGCCGCAGCGGCACTCCCGGCCGATAGCGGAGCCGCCCTCACCCCAACTCTCTCCCTGAAGAGAGAGGGGATTCTCCGTACAAGCGTCGAATTCGCTGTCTCCAACGCCGCCGACGAACCCGAACCGTAGGGCGCCGGCAAAAAAAAGGCGGTCCCGTTCGCACGGCACCGCCCAAGTCACGGAGTTGCTTACATCGTCGAGCGACAAGGCCGCTCGCCCTATTGGATTACCGCTCGATGATCGCGGTCACACCCTGCCCACCGGCGGCGCAGATGGAAATCAGCCCGCGTCCCTGCTCCGCCAGCGAGAGCAGCTTGGCCAGGTTGGCGACGATCCGTCCTCCCGTGGCGGCGAACGGGTGGCCGGCGGCCAGCGAGCTGCCCTTGACGTTGAGCTTGCTGCGGTCGATGGAGCCCAGCGGCTGGTCGAGGCCGAGACGGGTCTTGCAGTACTCGGGGTCTTCCCAGGCCTTCAGGGTGCAGAGCACCTGGGCGGCGAAGGCCTCGTGGATCTCGTAGTAGTCGAAGTCCTGCAGGCTCAGGCCGTTGCGTGCCAGCAGCCGCGGCACCGCGTAGACCGGCGCCATCAGCAGGCCCTCCTGGCGATCGACGAAGTTCACCGCCGCCGCCTCGCCGTCCTTGAAGTAGGCCAGGATCGGCAGGCCGCGCGCCTTCGCCCACTCCTCGCTGGCCAGCAGTACCACCGAGGCGCCGTCGGTCAGCGGCGTCGAGTTGGCCGCCGTGAGGGTGCCGCGCGAGCCGCGCTCGAACACCGGCTTGAGGGTGCCGATCTTCTCCAGGTCGATATCCGGGCGCAGATTCTGGTCGCGGGTCAGGCCGCGGAACGGCGTCATCAGGTCGTTCTGCCAGCCCTCCTCATAGGCCGCGGCCAGCTTGTGGTGGCTCTCGAAGGCCAGCCTGTCCTGCTCGTCGCGGGGAATCTGCCAGGTCTGCGCCATCAGTTCGCAGGACTCCCCCATCGACAGCCCGGTGCGCGGCTCGCCGTTGCGCGGGATGGCCGGGACCACGTGGCGCGGGCGGATCTTCAACAGGCTCTTGAGCTTGTCCAGGTTGCTCTTGCCACGGTTGGCCTCGAGGAGAATCTTGCGCAGCCCCTCGTTGACCCCGATCGGCGCGTCGGAAGTGGTGTCGACGCCGCCGGCGATGCCGCTGTCGATCTGCCCGAGGGCGATCTTGTTGGCCACCAGGATCGCCGCCTCCAGGCCGGTACCGCAGGCCTGCTGGATATCGTAGGCCGGGGTTTCCGGGGCCAGGCGCGAACCGAGCACGCATTCGCGGGTCAGGTTGAAGTCGCGCGAATGCTTCAGCACGGCGCCGGCCACCACCTCGCCAAGGCGCTCTCCGTGCAGGTTGTAGCGCTCCACCAGGCCTTCCAGGGCGGAAGTGAGCATCTCCTGGTTGCTCGCCGTGGCGTACACGGTGTTCGAGCGGGCGAAGGGAATACGGTTGCCGCCGACAATGGCGACCCGGCGCAGCTGGGTCATGGAAGAACTCCTTGCTGGAATCGTTTACGCCGAGCCGAGGCTCGACCCGTTAACTGAGCGGTCAGTGGCGCACAGGCTAACCTTAGCCGGTCGCGTCGCATTGGCCGCCCTGCCGTTATCCCGGTCAGCGCGGTCAATTGCGGCGAACAGGTGGCTGCGTAGAGTTGTCCACACTGTTACCCGCGTTCCCTCGGCATCGTTGGCCGGCGGAATCCACCTTCAGCCTTGGAGCCTTTCCACCGGGAGCCCGTTCCATGACCGATCGTTACATCGCCTTCGCCAACTCCCCCGTCGGCCGCCGCCTGGTTGGCGCCGTCGGCCTTCCCTCCCCGCTGCGCCTGGAGCGCTGGCAGGCCGGCCGGGTGCGGCCGGTGGACGGCCCGCTGGTGATCGGCGGGAGCGGCGCGCTGGCCGAGGCCGTGCTGCCCTTCGCCGGCAAGCTGACCGATGCGGTGTTCGCCGCCGTCGAGGGACAGTTCGAGCTGCCGCGCTGGACCGCCGAACACAGCCCGCGGGCCAAGGCGGTGCTGTTCGATGCCAGCGGCCTGACCCGCTTCGAGCAGTTGGTGGCGCTGCGCGACTTCTTCCAGCCGGTGCTCAAGGGCCTCGACACATGCCCGAAGGTGGTGGTCCTCGGACGCGCCCCCGAGTCTCTCAAGGACCCGGTCGCCGCCAGCGTGCAACGCAGCCTGGAAGGTTTCACCCGCTCCCTGGGCAAGGAAATCCGTCGCGGCGGCAACGTGCAGTTGCTGTACGTCGGCAAGGGCGCCGAGGACCAACTGGAAGGCGCACTGCGCTTCTTCCTCTCGCCGAAGAGCGCCTACGTCTCCGGCCAGGTGATCCGTCTTGCCGCCAACAGCGCCCAGGTCCACGACTGGAGCAAGCCGCTGGCCGGCCAGCGCGCGCTGGTCACCGGCGCCGCCCGCGGCATTGGCGCGGCCATCGCGGAAACCCTGGCGCGCGACGGCGCGGAAGTGGTGCTGCTCGACGTGCCGCCGGCCAGGGAGGCCCTCGAAGGCCTCGCCGCGCGCCTCGGCGGCCGTGCCGTGGCTCTCGACATCTGCGCCGCGGATGCCGGGCAGCAACTGGTGGACGCGCTGCCTGAGGGCGTCGATATCGTCGTGCACAACGCCGGGATCACTCGCGACAAGACCCTGGCGAAGATGAGCAGCGACTTCTGGAACTCGGTGATCAACGTCAACCTCAATGCCCCGCAGGTGCTGACCCAGGCCCTGCTCGACGGCGGCAAGCTGCATGACAACGGCCGGGTGGTGTTGCTGGCGTCGATCAGCGGCATCGCCGGCAACCTCGGGCAGAGCAACTACGCGGTGAGCAAGGCCGGCCTGATCGGCCTGGCCCAGGCCTGGGCGCCGGCGCTGGGCAAGCGCGGCATCACCATCAACGCGGTGGCGCCGGGGTTCATCGAGACGCAGATGACCGCCGCCATTCCGCTGACCATCCGCGAGGCCGGCCGGCGGATGAACTCCATGAGCCAGGGCGGCCTGCCGCAGGACGTCGCCGAAACGGTGGCCTGGTTCGCCCAGCCGTCGTCCGGCGCGGTCAGCGGCCAGGTGCTGAGGGTGTGCGGGCAGAGCCTGCTGGGGGCCTGAGGCGGCCCCTGTCCCCCGGCGACAGGACGCCGACCCGGTAGGGCGGATAACGCCAACGGCGTTATCTGGCCCTGCACCGGGAAACCACCGGTAGCCCCTTCGGACAGGCCCTACCCGCGCCCCTGCTGCCCGCGCCGGCGGAACTCCACCGGCGTCTCGCCGACCCAGCGCTTGAACGCGCGATAGAAGGTGCTCGGCTCGGAAAACCCGGTGCGTTCGACGATCACTTCGATGCGCTCGTCGGTCTTCAGCAGCAGTTCCTTGGCCAGTCGGCAGCGGTAGTCGGTGACCAGGTCGTTGAAGCGCACCCCGGCCATCGCCAGGCGTTCGCGCAGACGTCGGGCCGGCATGCCGAGGCGCGCGGCGACCTGCTCCAGGGTGGCGCCTCCGTCCACCAGCAACTCGCCGATCAGTTCGCGGACCTGGCGCACCAGGTCCAGGCGCTCCACTTCGGCCAGTTGCCGGCGCGCCAGCGACTCGTGCATGCGCAGCAGTTCCGGGGCGGCGTGGCGCGAGGGTTTGTCCAGCACCGCGGCATCGAATACCAGCGCGTAGCGCGGCATGCCGAGGATCGTCGGGCAGCCGTAGACCGCACGGTAGCGCTCCATCGGCGCGCCGGTTTCGTTCATCAGTTGCACTTCCAGCGGCTTGAACTCGCCCTCGGTGAGCGCGCCGAACAGGCGGATCACCGCGCCGGCGAGCATTTCCGGGAAGTGACGGTTGATCGCCGGCGATTCGCCCAGCGACAGCACCGCGCGCTCGCCCTCCACCTCCAGTTGCGCCTGCAGGGTGTCGGACAGCAGGCGTACGTAGCGCAGGGAATGGCGCAGGCCGGCGCCGAAGGTATCGCTGGAGAGGAACAGGTATTCCAGGAGCAGGCCGTGGAACGCCGGCAGGTGCTCGGCCAGGTGCAGGCCGACATGCTCTTCGCCGCACTCGTCGGCGGCGGCCTTCCAGAACAGGTTCTGTGCGGAATGGGGGAAACGGCCGGCCGGCAGGCCACCCGGCGGCAGCCCGACACGGACCAGGACCCGGTCCGGATCGCAGCCGCTGGCGCGCAGGGCGTCGATCACCGGGCGCATCAGCGCTACATCGTCGGTCAGATCACGCATGGTGTTTTTTCTAGTTATCCATGGGGCGGGCCCATCTTAGGCAGCTTTGCCATCCCCTCTCAAGGAGAGGCCATAGAAATAACCCATCCCGCATGACGGAAAAACCCTCAGATCGACTAGCCGCCGGCGTGGTCGAAAATCTCGATGCAGACGCATTCCGGAGCCGATTGACCGCCCTGCCAGCGGCGTCGGCCAGGCGGCCAATGCCTGCTGCGGGTGCTCGACTAAGCTGACAGCCACCTATTTCGAGGAGATGTCCAATGCCCACCGCCTGGCTCGACCTGCCCGCCCCACCCGCCCTGCCCGGCCTGTTCCTGCGCGCCGCACTGCGCCGCGGCATCCGCGGCAAGGCCCTGCCCGAGCGCGGCCTGCGCAGCCAGGTCACGGTGGACCCGAAGCACCTCGAGCGCTACCGCCAGGTCTGCGGCTTCCGCGACGACGGCCTGCTGCCGCCGACCTACCCGCACATCCTCGCCTTCCCGCTGCAGATGGCGCTGCTCACCGACAAGCGCTTCCCCTTCCCGCTGCTCGGTCTGGTCCACCTGGAGAACCGCATCGACGTGCTGCGCGCGCTCGGCGGCCTCGGCCCGTTCACCGTGAGCGTCGCGGTGGAAAACCTGCAACCGCACGACAAGGGCGCCACCTTCAGCATCGTCACCCGCCTGGAAGACCAGCTTGGCCTGCTCTGGGTCGGCGACAGCAAGGTGCTCTGCCGCGGCGTCAAGGTGCCCGGCGAAATTCCGCCGAAAGCCGAGCAGGAGCCGCTGCCGCTGGAGCCGGTCGACAACTGGAAGGCGCCCGCCGACATCGGCCGACGCTATGCCCGTGCCGCCGGCGACTACAACCCGATCCACCTGTCGGCGCCCAGCGCCAAGCTGTTCGGCTTTCCCCGCGCCATCGCCCACGGCCTGTGGAACAAGGCTCGCAGCCTGGCCGCTCTCGGCGAGCGACTGCCAGCCTCGGGCTATCGGGTCGAGGTGCGCTTCCAGAAGCCGGTGCTGCTGCCGGCCAGCCTCACCCTGCTGGCCAGCGCGGCGGCGGCGGACGGCCAGTTCAGCCTGCGCGGCAAGGACGACCTGCCGCACATGGCCGGGCATTGGAGCCGGCTACAGGGCTGACGCCGGTCCGCCATGCCTTGAAGCTTCGGGCGCAAAGCCCGAAGCTATGCGGCTGCTTACCGCCACCGCGAAGAATCCCCCATGGACCTGCACGAACTCACCGCGCGCCTGCACGCCATCCGCGACCGCAACGACTGGCGCCAATTCCACAGCCCGAAGAACCTGGCCATGGCCGCCAGCGTCGAGATGGCCGAACTGGTGGAGATCTTCCAGTGGCTGACGGAAGACCAGTCGCGCACGCTGTCGGCCGAGCAGCTCGAACACGCTGGCCAGGAAGTTGGTGACATCGTCCTTTATCTGCTGCTGTTCTGCGGGGAAACCGGCCTCGACCTGGAACAGGTGGTGCGCGCCAAGCTGGCCGACTGCGAACGGCGCTTCCTGCCATGAGCGACCGCCACTTCGACGAACTGGCGACGCGCTTCGCCGAAAAGATCTACGGCGGCGCCAAGGGTGCGATCCGCCTCGCGGTACTCCAGGCCGACCTCGCCGAAGCCCTCCCGGAGCGACCTCTGCGGGTCCTCGACATCGGCGCCGGGCTCGGCCACATGTCGCTCTGGCTGGCCGCTCGCGGCCACCGCGTAACCCTCGCCGAGCCAGCGCAACCCATGCTCGACGGCGCCCGCCAGCGCTTCGCCGAAGCCGGGCAGGCCGCCGAATTCATCCAGGCGCCCTGGCAGGAACTGCTCGGCCAGCTCACCGAGCCCTACGACCTGGTGCTCTGCCACGCCGTGCTCGAGTGGCTGGCCGAACCCCATGCGATCCTGCCGGTGCTGCACCAACTCTGCGCACCCGGCGGCTGGCTGTCGCTGGCCTTCTACAATCGCGACGCGCTGATCTACCGCAACCTGCTCAAGGGCCACTTCCGCAAGCTGCGCAAGGAACGCTTCGCCGGCGAGGGGCAGAGCCTGACCCCGCAGCGCCCGCTCGACCCGCGCGAGCTGGAACAGGCGCTGGCAGCGCGTTGGCGCATCGAGGCGCGCAGCGGCGTGCGGGTGTTCCACGACTACATGCCGAGCGAGTTCCAGGCCAAGGCCGAACGGCTCGACCTGGTGGAAATGGAACTGGCCTACCGCCGCCACCCGGCCTTTGCCGGGCTTGGCCGCTACCTGCACTGGCTGTGCCGCCCGCAATGAAAGGCGCAGAATGCAGTCTGAGCCTGCAAGGGCCGCCGACGTAGCGCGGCCACGGAGCGTCGAGCATGCAATCGCGACTGTTGATCCTGCCGTTACTCGCCAGCCTGGCCGCCCTCGGCGCCTGCCAGGGCGACAATCCCTACCGCGCCAGCTCCCTGCCCTACCCGCCGCAGCCCGCCGCCGCGGCCAATCCCGGCCTCGATCCCGGCGCCTATCCGGCGGCGCCGCGCGACTACGCCCGCTACCGTAGCTGGAGCTGGGCCGCCGCCGGGGTCAGCGGCTTTCCCCAGGGCCTGGACGACAACCAGTTGCGCGACGCCGTCAGCCAGCAGCTCGACCAGCGCGGCCTGCGCCCGGCGCGGCCGGGCAGCGCGTCCGACCTGCAGGTCAGCGCGTTCCTGCGCAACGAACTGCGCACCCGCCAGGTCACCGACTACTACGGCGGCTACTACGGCAACTACGGCGGCTGGCGCGATCCCTGGTACGGCTATGGCGCCAGCTACCCGGTGACCCGCAGCTACACCGTGCAGGTCACCGTGGTCCGCGTCGAGCTGAACGACGCCCGCAGCGGCCAGCCGGTGTGGGGCAACAGCGCCGAGTTCGACTCCGGCGACTCCGTCAGCGAACAGGCCAAGGCCCTGCGCGAAGCGGTGAAACGGGCGCTGTCGAGCTACCCGCCGGGCTGATCGGCGAGCACCCGGCGGCGGATCGCCTCCATCTTCCTGGGCGAGTTGCTCATCACCGCGTCGGCGCCCAGGGCGCGCGCGGTGCGGTAGTCCTCGGCGGTCTCGATGCCGAACATCACCACCTTCACCGGCTCGCGGCGCACGCAGTCCATCGCTTTGCGCGTCCACAACTGCGCCGCCGGCACCTTGTAGGAAGACTCGCCAAGGGTGAAGCGCTCGGTCACCGTCAGTTCGCGGCGCAGCTCGATGCCCATCCAGGTGCCGCCGGCCGGCGGTGCCTCGCAGCGCTCGCCGAAGGCCAGGCCGACCAGGCGGTTGCGCGTCGCATCGCGGCTTTCGAACTGTCGCGCGCGGTCCGCGTAGCGCTGCGCCAGGTAGTCGTTGGCGGCCTTCTCGGTGGAATAGAAACGCACCCGCGACCAGGCCTTCTGCCGCTCCAGCTCGCCGGCCACGGCATCGACCAGCGGCTCCACCGGCAGCGACTTCATGTCGAGGAACACCGGCACCTGCGGCGGGATCGCCCGCAGCGCCTGGCGCAGCGTAGGAATCCGCAGCGGCTTCTGGCGGTAGGGATAGCTGCCGTCCTCGGCCTTGAACATATAGCCGGCGTTCAAGCGCGCCAGCTCGGCCAGGCTCGACTGGCCGACCGCGCCGGCGCCCTGGGTCAGGACCGCCAGGTCAGCGGGGCGATAGAGCACCGGATGGCCATCGGCGCTCAACTGCACCGACAGCCATAGCGCGTCGGCGCCGTTGTCCAGCGCCTTGCGGATCGCCAGCAGGGTATTCTCCGGGTAGTCCGCGGTGCCGGCGCGATGGGCCACCAGCAGCGGGCCCGGGCCATCCGCCGGGACCACCGAGCGTGCCTCGACGCAGCCGGCCAGCGACAGGCCCAGCAGCAGGATCGCAATACTTCGATTCATTTCATTCTCCCGTCGCGCCCTATAGGGCGGGTGCTCGCCAACGTTACTTGTGGAGACGCTTCAAACCCGCGTTTCCTCTTGCCTTTCATCCGGCGCTGAGCTTGGATGTGAACTCTGACTGGAGAAAAACCATGATCCGCCGAATCCTGCTGCTCGGCCTGCTCCTCAGCCTCGCAGCCTGCGAAACCACCCAGCTCGACCGCGACTTCGACAGCTCCCGCGACTTCGCCGCCTACCGTAGCTGGAGCTGGTCGCAACCCGCCTTCGAATACCGCCCCGACGACCCACGCATCAAGAGCGACCTCACCGAGCAACGCATCCGCGAAGCCGTCGCCCAGCAGCTCGACCAGCGCGGCCTGCGTCCGGCCCAGGGCAACGCCAGGGGCGACGTCACGGTGCGCGCCTACCTGATCGTCGACGATCGCCAGGACCAGATCACCACCAACTACGGCGGCGGTTACTGGGGCGGCTACTGGGGAGGGTACTGGGGCGGCCCGGCGATGGCCGAGACGCGCACCGTGAATTACAAGGTTGCCACCCTCCAGGTCGACCTGTTCGACGGCAAGGACGGCAAGCTGGTCTGGCGCGGCAGCGGCGAGCAGATCATGCGCACCAGCCCGCCGAGCCCGGCCGAGCGCGAGCAGGCGATCCGCGAGACGGTGCAGAAAGTCATGTCGCAATACCCGCCGCGCTGACATGCAGCTCAGCCACCGCCCGGCGGAGACCGGCGACCTGGAGACGGTCGCCGGCTTCCCCCAGGACCGCGACGAACTCTTCTATTGCTACCCCAAGGCGATCTGGCCGTTCAGCGTCGCCCAACTGGCCGCCGCCATCGCCGAACGTCGCGGCAGCACCGTGGCCGTGCACGACGGACAGGTGGTCGGCTTCGCCAACTTCTACCAGTGGCAGCACGGCGACTTCTGCGCCCTCGGCAACATGATGGTGGCGCCCGCCGCGCGCGGCCTGGGCGTGGCCCGCTACCTGATCGGGGTCATGGAAAACCTCGCCCGCGAACAGTACAAAGCGCGCCTGATGAAAATTTCCTGCTTCAACGCCAACGCCGCCGGGCTGCTGCTCTATACCCAGCTCGGCTACCAGCCGCGCGCCATCGCCGAACGCCACGATCCGGACGGCCGGCGCGTGGCGCTGATCCAGATGGACAAGCCCCTTGAACCCTGACACCCACGCCCAGCGCGTCCTCATCATCGTCTCCAGCGGCCCGAGCACCCCGGCCCGCTGCGCCGCGCCCTTCCACACCGCCACCCTGCTGGCCTGCATGGACGCCGAGGTGACCCTGTTCCTCAGCGGCGAAGGCGTGCAGTTGGCCCGCCGCGCCGTCGCCGACCAGTTGCGCGCGCTGGACGGCGGCGAGCCGCTGCGCCACTTCATCCGCCAGGCCCGCGAGGCCGGCGCGCGCCTGCTGATGTGCCGCCAACCCGGGGTGAACATCGACGAAAGCGAACTGATCGAGGAACTCGACGAAATCTCCAGCGGCGGCGAACTGGCACGGCTGATCCTCGAATCCGAGCGGGTGCTGACCCTATGAGCGCGAACCTGCACGGCCTGGAATTCCCCGACGGGCTGTTCTACGCCCCGGACTACAACCTGTGGCTGCGCGAGGAAGTCGACGGCAGCCTGACCCTGGGCCTGAGCGCCTACGGCTGCGCGTTGTATGGCGAAATCTTCGCCTTCACCCCCAAGCGCGACGGCTGGCACATCGAACGCGACCGCAGCTTCGGCGTGGTCGAGTTCGCCAAGGCTGCCTCCTCGGCCCGCAGCCCGTTGGCCGGGACCCTGCTGGCGAGCAACCCGGCGGTGGTCAAGCGCCCGGCGCTGATCAACCGGGATTGCTACGGCGAGGGCTGGATGGTGCGGCTGCAACCGGACGACTGGGCCTCGGCGCGGGGAGCGTTTCTCCAGGGAGACGCGGCGCGGGAGGCATTCGCCGAGCGCATGCGCCTGGATGGGTTCGATCCGCAGCATCCAGGGGTGCAGGCGCTGGACTTCTGAGACTCCCGGGTTTTACCCGCACCCCGCTCGCGGAAGGCGGATAACGCCGCTGGCGTTATTCGCCCTACCCCAGCTCCCCATCGCCGCCAATCTCCCGCATATCCCCGGAGTCCGCCATGTCCTCACCCCAACCGCCCCGCTTCGACGGCCAACGCTGGAGCAACGCCGACGACGACCGCATCGAGGTGCTGCCCGCCGACCCCGCCTGGCCACAACGCTTCGCCGCCGAAGCCGAGGCCATCCGCACGGCACTGGCGCTGCCCGGGCTGGGCATCGAGCATGTCGGCAGCACCGCGGTGCCCGGGCTCGACGCCAAGCCGATCATCGACATCCTCCTGCTGCCGCCGCCCGGCCACGATCCGCAGCGGCTGGTAGCCCCGCTGGAGGGCCTCGGCTACCAGTTCTGGCGCGAGAACCCGAACACCCAGCGGATGTTCTTCGTCAAAGGCATGCCGCCCTTCGGCCATGGCCGCACCCACCATGTCCATGTCATGCCCCTGGCCCAGGCCGACCGCTACCTGCTGTTCCGCGACTGGCTGCGCAACCACCCCGACGACGCCCGCCTCTACGCCGAAACCAAGCACGCCCTGGCACGCCGCTACCCCACCGACCGCGAGGCCTATACCCGTGGCAAGGACGAGGTCGTCGCAAGGATTCTCGGCCGGGCGCTGGCGGCGACGCGGCACCCAATGATACAGAGTGGCCTGGTAAGGGGAGAACGCGAAATGCACGCCAGGGAACTGCGTGAAACGCTGGTCGCCGGCGCGGAATCGACGCCAGGCGGCCCCGCCGATACAGCCTATTTCGAGTCGCTGCGCAGCCGGGTAGGCAAGCCCCAGGACTGAGGCGGATAGCGTGCTTCGCTCACTACTGCGACTGTGCGAGCACGGCTTCCACCAACCTCTCGATCACCTCCCCCACCCTCCCCGGCTCGCCAACCTCCACCCAGCGCAAATGCGCGAACCGCGGATCCTCGCGCAGGCCGGTGTATTTGCGGCGGTTGCCTGCGAAGGTGGTCCATGACCAGAGCAGGATCGAATCCCTGGAGCAGAACGCCATCCGCAGCGATTCACGGTTGCCGTGGGACAGGCGGGTGCGCAGCAGGCCCCGGGCCAGGGTGCGGCGAAGGACCCGGGAGAACACCGTCCAGCGCCCGAAATTCAGCCATACCACATGGGTGGCGCGGCCCCAGAGCAACTCGCGGACGGCGCTGTAGTTGCCGTCGGCGACCCAGCGCGGCGCCGTCGTCGCCCGCTCCACTGCGTGCTCGAAGCGTTCGTGGGGCACGGCTTGCCAGCCGGGGCCCCAGTAGAGTCGGTCGAGTTCGACATGCGTACAACCCAGCCTGGCGGCCAGCGCGGCGGAGAAGGTCGACTTCCCGGCCCCGCTGGTGCCGACCACCACCACACGCAGCGGCGCGCCTCGCCCGGCCTCGACGCAGGTCATGCCTTGACCGCGACCAGCGTGTAGCACATCGGGATCGCCAGCGGTCCGTCCTCGTAGAGGTCGTAGAGTTCCTCGCGATTCGAGTGCGGGTACTCCTTGAAGTGACTCAGGCGCAGGCCGGCGCCGAGCAGCCCGCCGAGGATGTCGCCGAGCGGGTGGACGTACCAGTAGCTGGCGATGCCGGTATCGCTGCCGCTGCCTTCGTAGACGATGGCCTCCCGGGATACGTGGGGCGTGTCGGTGAAGTAGTCGTTGCGCAGTTCGAACGGTCGCTCCGACTCGGGTTCGAGCATCTCCAGGAACGGGTGGGTTTCATAGATCGCCAATTGCCCGCCCGGCTTCAGCAGGCCGCTCACCGAGGCGAAGAAGCGCGCGATGTCGGGCATCCAGTTGAGCACACCGATGGTGATCAGCAGCAGGTCGAACTGACCGTTCAGCTCGGCCGGCAGCTCGTAGGCATTGGCTTCGACGAAACGCGGCTGATGCGGCGAGCGCTCGGCCAGTTGCCGCGCCTGGGCGAGGAAGGCGGCGGACTGGTCGATCCCGACCGCCCGCGCGACGCCGAAGGCGTACAGCGAAAGCACTTCCCGGCCGTTGTTGCAGCCGACCTGGACCGCCGCCTTGCCGGCCAGGTCCAGATTGCGCAGCACGCCAGCCAGGGTCTCGTCCAGGCAACTGAAGCCGGTTTCCTGTACCGCCAGCGACAATTCCTGCCAGCCGCTGCCACGCAGGTGACTGTCGGCGGACGCGTCCCAGGCGCGTCGGTTGCTTTCCACCGCGTGTTCAAGATCCGTCATGCGAAAACCTCAGAAGTGTTCCCAGGAAGGCCAACCGAGTCGCGAACCCGCAGCCCACTCAATCGCGGAATTGCAGCCCGATATGGGCTCGGCAGTCGCGTCGTTCCAGGCTGCCTTCCTGGAAAGCGCCGCAGGCGCGGTTTCTCAGAGGCAGCGTCTGTTCCACCACGGTCACCCGCACCTCGTTCGCCGGTTGGCGCTGCTCGGCGGGTCGCGGCGCCTGACGCCGGCCGTTCAGGTTGTCGGCCCCGCCTGGCGGGATGCGCCGGCGCGTCGCGGCGATCCGCCTGCATGCTCAATAGAGACCGGTGGCGCTGCCCCGCTCGAACAGCGGCACCTGGTTGGCCAGGATCATGTTGTAGCTGAGCATGAACGGCACCCCGCCGCCGCTTTCGGCGATCTGGCCTACCCAGCCGATGGGGTTGTTGAACAGCGATTCGTCGGGGCTGAGCACGCCGACGGCGGCGCTGTCCGGGTCGCCGTCCCAGGTCACGTCACCCCAATGCCAACCGAGGCCACGCACGTACTGCGCCCCGATCAGCGCGCCGAGGGCGAAGACCGCCTCGTCGTCGAGGCTGCGCCCCTGCTCCCTCGCATCGCGCACGTAGTCGGTGATGGCGGCGACGATCTGCGCCGGCGTCTCGTCCGCGGCGACGCCAAGCAAGGCGAGCCCCTGTGCCTGCAGCTCCGCCAGTTGCTGTTGCAGGTCCGTTGAAAGCGGATTGATCTCGGCCATCCCTGTTCTCCCGAGGCAAGCGTGCGCACCCGTCCGTCGGGCGCGCCATGAAGCGCGTTATCTTACGGCTTCGCGGCGACGAAAGCGCCCTCCCCAGCCAAACGTAGCGCAGCCGCTAATCGCCTCTTCCCGGAAATGCTGCCTTCGGCTCTACTGGCGAATTTGTGCCATCCATACCCGAGACAGCCCCATGACGCTGATCGCCGCCGCCCAGAGCTGCGCCCACCCCGCCGACCTGCCACGCAACCTCGACGACCACCTGCGCCTGATGCGTATCGCCCAGGCACGGGGCGTGCGCCTGCTGGTGTTTCCCGAACTGTCGCTCACCGGCTACGAACCCACCGCTGCCGCCGCCCTCGCCCAGCCGGCGGACACGCCCCTGCTGCAACCGCTGCGCCAGCTCGCCGAGCAGGCACGGATGACCACGGTGGTCGGCCTGCCGCTGCGCTCGCCGAAGCATGCCGAGCCGCTGATCGCCGCCCTGATCCTCGGCGCCGACGGCAGCCTCGGCGTCTATGCCAAGCAGCACCTGCACGCGGGCGAGGAACGCCACTTCTCAGCCGGCGACGGCGGCCCCCTGCTGGAGATCGACGGCCTGCCGATGGCGTTGGCGGTCTGCGCCGACTTCAGCCAACCCAGCCACCCGGCCCACGCCGCCCGTGCCGGCGCTCGCCTCTACATCGCCAGCGCGCTGATCGGAGAAAACGGCTACCCGGCCGACTCGGCCCTGCTGGCCGGTTATGCCCGCGAGCACGGAATGGGCGTGCTGCTGGCCAACCATGGCGGGCCGACGGGTGGCTGGAAGGCGGCGGGCAGGAGTGCGTTTTGGAATGAGCGGGGAGCGCTGGTCAGGGAGACGACGGGGACGGGTGAGACGCTGCTTCTGCTGGAACGGACCGAGATAGACGCTTGATCCTGTGAGACACGATGGCCGCCGAAAGCGAGCGGAGAATTGGCGGAAGGCAGTGGGAGTCGAACCCACCCAGGAACGGCTGCCGTCCCCCACCGGATTTGAAATCCGGCCACGCCACCGGGCGTGATTGCCTTCCTCTTTGATTTGCAAGAGGTTTTCCTCGAGACGGGAGCTTATCAGGCCGGGGTCCGAGGAAGAAATGCCGGATGTCATGGAAAGTCGTTCGCATGGCCGGGCGAGCAGAGCGTAGCCCAGCCACGGAGCGCTTCACAGGCGTTTCAGGCAATGGCAGTAGACGAAGTGCTGGACCCGGCCGGCGGGAGTGACGTGGTGTTCGTCGCGGTGCTCGGTGAGCTGGAAGGCGGAGCCGAACTCGGCGTGCAGTTCGTCGGCGTCGTAGCGCATGACCGGCAGGCCGCTGCATTCGGTCGGGCCGTCGGCGGCGAAGGTGGCGACGATCACGTGGCCGCCGTGGCGGACCGCCTTCATCACCTGGCGCACGTAGGCGCGGCGGGCTTCGGCAGTGGTAAGGAAGTGGAACACGGCGCGGTCATGCCAGACATCATAGGTGGCTTCCGGCAGGTCGACGCCGGTGATGTCGCCGGCGATCCAGCGCACCTCTTCGCCGCGCGCGCCGAGGCGGTTGCGGGCGACGCGCAGGGCGGCGTCGGAAAGGTCGAGCACCGTCAGGTCGCCGAAGCCTTCGGCGAGCAGGCCGTCGACCAGGGTCGAGGCGCCGCCGCCGACGTCGATGATCGCCGCCTCGCGGGGCGCGCCGATGCGTCGGATCAGGTCGAGGGACAGCGTCGCCTCGGCCTGGAACCAGCTCACCGCGTCGGACGGCTTGCTCTCGTATACCCGTTGCCAGTGCTCTCGTTCGGACATGACGACCTTCTCCGTGTTGCGCTGCGACCCATTACCCACCAAGGGCGTTAACGGCACATTAACGCCATAGGCGCTGTTGCGACAGGGCCGCTCCTCAACCGTAGGCACCGCGCAGTGACATCACGCCGCGCCTTCGCGCCGCCTGGCGGATCAGCAGTTCGCCCACGGCCAGGGCCAGCGCCACGCCGCCGACGATCTTGCCGGCGTAGGCCCAGTCCATCGGCGCGCCGGGGGTGACGACGAACAGGCCGATGCCGGCCAGCACATGCAGCGCGACGAACAGCGCCCAGAGACTGGCCAGGCGGTCGCCCAGCGGCATCCGGTAGGGCCGTGGACGCGGGTCGGCGCGGCGCAGGCGGACGAAGGCCAGGCACATCAGCACGTAGGGCATCATGAAAACCATGGCGAAGATCGACAGCAGGGTCCAGAACAGTTCCTCGGCAGTGTGCGCCACCAGGCCGTAGAGCAACAGCAGGACGATGCTCACCGCCGAGGCCAGCACCGCCGAGCCGATCGGCGTGCCGTGGCGCGAATGGACCACGCCGAACAGCGCCGGCAGCTCGCCGGCCTTGGCCGCTTCCACCGCGGCACGGTTGGTGCCCATGCTCCAGGTGACCATGTTGGTGAAGAGGGTGAACAGGACGAAGGCGCCGACCAGGTCGGCGAGCATCCCGCCGGCGCCGTCGTGGCCGTAGATGTTGTAGAGGGTGTGGGCGAAGATCCGGGTGACGTCGGTTTCCTCGGCCGGTACCGCGGCCAGCACGCCGAGGGTGCCGAAGATGTTGAAGGCGCCGACGATCAGCCCGGAGATCAGCACCGCGCGCGGGATGTCGCGGCGCGCGTTGCGCATCTCCGCGGCGCTGCAACAGGCCAGCTCGGTTCCCATGATGCCGTAGACCATCACTCCCAGCGCGGCCATCTGGCCCGGCGAGGACGGGACGATGGAGTCCAGGCTGAAGTCGTTGGCGAAGCCATGGTTCCAGCCGAAGTGCAGGCCGCCGACGCCCAGGGCGAGCACCGCGAGCAGCTTGAGCAGCGCGCCGAGGTTCGGCAGCCACTTGCCCAGGCGCAGCGCGACCACGTTGAACGCCGCGGTGAGCAGCGCCAGGGCGATGCCGATGGCGATCTTGCCCCAGAGGCTCAGCTCGGGGAAATAGAAGGCGCCGAGCATGCTGCCGAACAGGGTGTAGACCGAAGGCATCCACAGTGCGTTGTTGACCCAGTACATCCATGACACCCGGGCCCCCCAGCGGAAGCCGAAGGCGCTGCGCACCCAGTGGTAGACGCCGCCGTTGGCGGGGAAGGCGGTGCCCAGCTCGGAGGTCATCATGGCCATCGGCAGGAACAGCAGGACCAGCACGTAGAGCCACCAGAACAGGCTCGACGGACCGAGGGAGGAAGCCAGGGCGATCTGGTCCATGAAGAGCATCGCCGAGACCGTGTAGAGCACCACATCGCGCAACCGCAGGACCTTGTTCTTGTTGTCGTCCATTGGGGTTCTCCTGAATGTTCGGGTGGGGCGCCGGCGGCGCCCCGGCGCTTACCGGTGACCGGCGCGGACAAGGTCCTCCACGGTTTCCTCGATGCTCTCGCGCAGCACCCGGACCACGGTATCGACCTGTTCGCGGGTGAGGATCAGCGGCGGCGACATCACGTTCAGGTGGACGATCGGACGAACCAGCAGGCCGCGCTTCTGCGCCCGCAGGTGGACCCACTCGCCGATGTTCAGGCTTTCCGGGAACAGCGCCTTGCTCGCCTTGTCGGCGACGAACTCGACACAGGCCATGAAGCGCATCCCGCGCACGTCGCCGACGATGGGCAGGTCGCGGAGGCTTTGCAGGCGCTCCTCGAAGTAGCGGCCGACCTCGTCGGCGTGGGCGAGCAGGCCCTCGCGCTCGATGATCTCGATGTTCTTCAGCGCCGCCGCGCAGGCCACCGGGTGGCCGGAGTAGGTGAAACCATGGCTGAAGCAGCGGCCCTTGTCCGGCTCGGCGATCACCTCCCAGATGCGCCGGGAGAAGATGCACGCGCCCAGCGGCTGGTAGCCGGAAGTGAGGCCCTTGGCGGTGAGGATGATGTCCGGCTGTACGCCGAACACCGCCTGGCTGGCGAAGAAGTGGCCGAGGCGGCCGAAGGAGGTCACCACTTCGTCGGAGATGTACAGCACGTCGTAGCGCTGGCACAGCTCCCACATCCGCCGGTGGTAGCCCGCGGGCGGGACGATCACGCCGCCGGAGCCGAACACCGGCTCGGAGATGAACGCCCCCACCCGGTCGGCACCGAGTTCGAGGATCTTGCGTTCGAACTCCTCCACCAGGCCATCGAGGAACTCGGCCTCGCCCATTCCTTCCGGAGCGCGGTAGTAGTAGGGACAGGCAAGGTGGTGGATGCGCTCGTCGAGGAAGTCGAACTCGGCCGGCCGGTCGGCGCTCTTGCCGCCCAGCGACATGCCGAGGAAGGTCGAGCCGTGGTAGGCGTTGATCCGCGTGATGACGTGCTTCTTGGCGCGCTTGCCGCGGCAGTTCTGATAGTAGTGCATGAGGCGGATCGCGGTGTCCACGGCGGTGGAACCGCCGGTGGTGAGGAACACGTGGTCGAGATCGCCGGGGGCCAGCTCGGCGAGCTTGTGGCAGAGTTCGATGGCGCGCGGGTTGGCCATGTCGCAGAAGGGATTGGAATAGGCCAGCAGGCGGGTCTGCTCGGCCACGGTGCGAGCCATTTCCTCGCGCCCCAGGCCGATGTTGGTGCACCACATGCCGCCCACCGCGTCGAGGTAGCGGTTGCCGGCGGTGTCGTAGATATAGGCGCCGTCGCCGGCGGCGATGTTCAGCGAGCCGTTGACGCGGTGGTCGTCGAACACGTGGTAGCCGTGCATGTAGTGGGCCTGGTCGGCACGGACCAGGTCGGCGTCGCCGAGGGGGGACGTGGCGTGCAGTCTTGCGTTCATCGGGCTGTCGCTCTTCTCGGATGGATGCTCCGAGGGTGCAAGAGCACCGCGCGGCGGGCCATACCCCATTTTGGGGTAAGCGCTGGGTGCGGCCGACGCGGCTTGCTATTCTGCGGCGACAACGACAAGAACGAGCCGTACCGTCCATGCAGGCCATCGCCCCGAACGCGCTCGACCGCTGGCACGAACACCTGGCGCTGGCGATCCGGCGCCTGCGCCAACCCGACTTCCTCGCCGCGCTGGTCGACGCCATCCACCAGTTGGTGCCGATCGAGTCGAGCATGATCAGCCTGGAACGCAAGGGCCACGCGCCCACCCTGCTCTACGAGCGCGGCATCGCCGAGCGCTTCCGCGAGGCGATCATCCGCCGCTACTTCTCCCGCGGCTACCTGCTCGACCCTTTCTGCCTGGCGGTGGAGGAAGGCCTTCCGGAAGGCTTCTACACCCTCGGCGAGATCGCCCCCGACGACTTCTTCCAGAGCGCCTACTACCAGACCTACTACCTCGGCGCCGGAGCGGTGGAGGACGTCTACTACATCCTCGACCTCGGCCCCACCGAGAAGCTCTCGATCTGTCTCTACAACGGCCTTTCGGCGAGCCGCTACAGCGACGCCCAGGTCGCCGCCCTCGCCGGCCTGGCGCCGCCGGTGCTGGAGCTGGCCCGGCAGTTCTGCGCCGGCCGCGCCGACCTCTCGCCGAACCCGCAGGCCGACCTCGCCCCGCGCCTTCAGGAAGTGCTGCGCGGCTTCGGTCGCGGCGTGCTCACCGACCGCGAACGCGAGGCCTGCCACCTGCTGCTCAGCGGCCACTCGGCGAAATCCAGCGCGCGGCTGATGGACATCTCCCCGGAGACCGTGCGCATGCACCGGAAGAATCTCTACACCAAGCTGGAAGTCGGCTCGCAGTCGGAACTGTTCGCGCTGTTCATCGAGTGCCTGAGCCAGGGGCAGCACGTCGGCCCCTGAGACTCAGGGCGAGACGCCGCCAAGCAACTGTTCGGCCAGCGCCGAGCCCTCGCGCAGGCGACGGTCGTTGCCGATGCGGCGGGTCAGGCCGATGCGGTCGAAGTGCTCGAGGATCTGGATGCTGCGCTTGCGGCCGATACCCAGGCGGTCGCGGAATTCCGCCGGGCGGATCAGCCCGGCGGGGTCGCGCACCTGCACGGCGATCTCGGCCAATTGACGCAGGGTGGCTTCCGGGTAGAACAGGTCGCGCACCACCTGCTGCAACTGGCCCAGGCGCGCCAGCTTGCGCAGCAGGTTGCGCATGGCGGCTTCGTCCTGGCGCAGCTCGCGGGCCAGGTCGCGAACCCAGGGCGGGTCGTAGCGGCCGGCTTCGAGCAGCGGCCAGAGGCGCGCGCGCAGTTGCTCCTCGCTATCGCTCAGGCGCACTTCGTGGCCGGGCAGGTGCAGCCAGGGCCCGCTGCTGTGCACATCGCCGCCGGCCAGGGCGGCGTCGAGCAGGGCGATGAACACCGGCCGCTCCAGCTGCGGCAGGGCGTAGCGACGCAGGCGGTCGCGGTCGGGACCGAGTTCGTCCGGTAGCTCTTCGTGGAAGCGCCGCAGGCCGGCGAGCAGTTGCTCGACCAGGGCGAACCAGCGCTCCCCGGCGAACAACCGGGGGCCGAGGCGGGTCTGCACCTCGACCACCTCTTCCGGCAGCCGCCAGTGCTCGCGCGGGCGGTTGAAGGATTGCACAAGGCGTTGCGGGTCGAGGCCGTTCTCGGCCGCGCCGAGCAAGGTCGGCAGCGCCTCCTCCAGGCTTTCCTGGCGCAGCGCCTGGAGCTGTGCCAGACGTGCCGGCGTTCGTCGGTTGCGCGCCGGCGCGGCGCCGTCGAGCACCCGCCCGCCGCCAAGGGTGCGCTGCGCCGACTGGTCGCGCAGCACCAGGCGGTCGCCATGCAGGGCCTGGATCGGCGCGTTCAGCACCAGTTGGGCGAAGGCGCGGTGGCCAGGCTCCAGTTGTTCGCCTTCGAGCAGGGCCAGGCGCCCGGTGACGTCCTGGGTGCCCAGGTGCAGGTGCACCGGGGTCCAGTGGGTGAAGTCGCGAAGTTCGTCGGGCAACAGGCGGAAGTCGATGTCGACCCGCGTGGTCGGCGCGTGCAGCGCTGCCTGCAGCAGCCAGTCGCCGCGCTGGATCTGTTCCAGCGCGAGGCGCTCGCCGGCGATGTTCAGGGCCACGCGCTGGCCGGCCCAGGCCTGTTGCGCGGGCCGGTTCTGCGCGTGCAGGCCGCGCACCCGTACCGGCCGTCCGGCGTTGGCGAGGAGCAGTTCGTCGCCCACCGCGACCTGTCCGGAGAAGGCCGTGCCGGTGACCACGATGCCGCTGCCGGCGACGCTGAAGGCCCGGTCCACCGCCAGGCGGAAGTATCCCTCGCGGCTACGCTCGCGGACTTCGCCGGCGAGCCCGCCGAGTGCTTCGCGCAACGCCTCGACGCCCTCCCCGGTGCTGCTGGAGAGCGGGAAGATCGGTGAGCGCGCCAGCGGTCCGGAGGCCAGCAGGTGTTCGACCTGGGTCTGCACCTGCTGCACCCGCTGCGGCTCGACCCGGTCGATCTTGGTCAGCGCCACCAGCGCCCGGCGGATACCGAGCAGTTCGACGATCGCCAGGTGCTCGCGGGTCTGCGGCATCAGGCCGTCGTCGGCGGCCACCACCAGCAGCACGCAATCGATGCCGCTGGCGCCGGCCAGCATGTTGTGGACGAAGCGCTCGTGGCCGGGCACGTCGATGAAGCCGGTGGGGCTGCCGTCGCCAAGGTCGGCGTAGAGGTAGCCCAGGTCGATGGTGATCCCGCGTTGGCGCTCGGCCGGGCGGCGGTCGCCCTCGATGCCGGTGAGGGCGCGCAGCAGCGAGGTCTTGCCGTGGTCGATGTGCCCGGCGGTGCCGACGATCACGACAGCTCGCTCCGCAGTCGCGGCAACTGGGCGAGGAACGCCGGCTCGTCGTCGAGCTGGCGCAGGTCGAGCCAGAGGGCGTCGTCGTCGAGCCGACCGATCACCGGCAGCGGCAGCCCGCGCAGGGCTTCCTCGAGGTTGCGCAGGGCGCGTCCGCGCAGGCGCCTGGGCTGCCGCGGACGCAGGCACAGCGCGGCGCTGGCCAGCCGCGCCACCGGCTGCGCGCCGCTGCCGATCATGCCCAGGGCGTCGACCGCGGCGACCTCCCAGCCCTCGCCGAGCGCCTCGCCCAGCGCCGGCGCCAGGCGCTCGGCCTGGGCGCGGATCTCCGCCGCCGGGCGGCTGAGCAGGCGCAGGGTGGTCAGGCGTTCGGCGAGGCGGTCCGGATCGCGGTACAGGCCGAGCACCGCCTCGAGGGCGGCGAGGGTCAGCTTGTCGACGCGCAGGGCGCGCTTGAGCGGGTTCTTCTTGATCCGCCCGATCAGTTCGCGGTTGCCGAGGATCAGCCCAGCCTGGGGCCCGCCGAGCAATTTGTCGCCGCTGAAGGTAACGATGTCGGCGCCGTCGGCCAGGGCTTCCTGCACCGTCGGTTCCTTGGGCAAGCCCCAGCGGGTCAGGTCCACCAGGGTGCCGCTGCCGAGGTCTTCCAGCAGCGGCAGGCCGTGGCCATGGGCGATGGCCGCCAGTTGCGCGGTGGGCACGCTGGCGGTGAAGCCCTGGACGCTGTAGTTGCTGGTGTGCACGCGCATCAGCAGGCCGCTGCGCGGGCCGATGGCGGCTTCGTAGTCCCTGGCGTGGGTGCGGTTGGTGGTGCCCACCTCGTGCAAGCGCACGCCGGCGCGGGCCATGATGTCGGGAATGCGGAAGGCGCCGCCGATCTCGATCAGCTCGCCGCGCGAGATGATCCCTTCCTTGCGCGCCCCCAGGCTGTTCAGCGCCAGCAGCACCGCCGCCGCGTTGTTGTTGACCACGGTGACCGCCTCGGCGCCGGTGAGTTCGCGGATCAGCCCGGCGATCAGGTCGTCGCGGTCGCCGCGCTTGCCGCTGGCCAGGTCGAACTCCAGGTTCAGCGGGTAGCGCGCGGCCAGGGTGATCGCCTCGATGGCTTCGTCCGGCAACAGGGCGCGGCCGAGGTTGGTATGCAACACCGTGCCGGTCAGGTTGAACACCCGCCGCACGCGGCTGGCATGCTGCGCGGCGAGGCGTTCGCCGGCGCGCCCGGCGAGCACCGCCTCGCTCAGTTCGATCTCGGCGAGGGCACCGTGTCGGGCCGGCTCGCGCAGTTCGTCGAGCAGGTCGCGGAGGGTCGCCAGCAACGCCTCGCGGCCATAGCGCTGGTGCAGGGGAGCGGCCGCCGCGCTGCGCAGCAGGCGGTCGACCGAAGGCAAGCGAACGGAACTCATGGAGAAACCTTATCCACAGGGTAGGGTCACCGACACGCCCATCATAGACGCGTCGGCGCAGGCCCGCAGCGTCTTCGGCTATTCGCCGCCGGGGGCCAGCAACAGGTTCGGCGAACGCCGCAGGTAGCCGTCCTCGGCCAGGCGCATGTCCAGCGCCAGGCTGGCCAGGTCGTCGGCAAGGGCATCGGCGTGGCGGTCGAACTCCAGGTAGAACTGCTTCAGGTAGCCCTGGCAACTGGGGCAGGTCTCGGCGCGCAGCACGGCTTTTTCCGCCGGCGGCCCGTCATGCTCCAGGGACAGGTAGGCCAGGTGCTTGCTTTCCTCGCAGTGGCTGCACTTGATTCGCACGTAGTGCCATTCGCAGGCGCACAGCGAGCAGCTCAGGTAGCGCAGGCCGGTTTCCTTGCCGCCCTGGCGGATCATCCCGGCCATCGGCGGCGAGCCGCAGGCGGGGCACAGGGTCCGGCTCTCGGTCTCGACCACCGCGCCCTCCTCCAGTCCCAGCAGCCAATGGCTCCAGGCTACTTGCAGGGCGGCGCCGAGGAACGGCACCAGGGCCGCCGGCAGGAGGTCGAACTGACCGCTGAGCAAGGCGATGGCCCAGGCCTTGCGCTGGCCTTCGTCGGCTTCGCGCAATTGTTCGAGTGCCGCGCCGACGGCGGCGTTGGCCGGCGCCGGGTAGCCCGCGAGCAGGGCATCCAGCCAAGGCAGCCAGGCGCCTTCGCGCACCAGCAGGTCGTAGGCCAGCGGCGGCATGCCGTGCTCGCGGCTCTTGCGCAGGCGCTCGGGGTCGAGCGGGGCCAGCGCCGGCGGGTTGTCCAGCAGCGCCTGCTGGAGCCGGCAGAGACCGGCGACCAGGCGCAGGTAGTCGCCCATCGGGTGCCCCTCGGCCAGTTGCAGCAGACGCTCGCCGCGGCGGGCGAACAGGTCGCGCGACGGCTGGTGCAGGTGCGGGGGAATGTTGGCGGCGGCTTCGATCTGCCCCGGCTGAAGAATGGTGCGTGACACGGGAACTCCTCGGGTCTGCGCCGGCGGGCCGGTGGGCCGCGCCGCAACGATCGGGCGCCCGGAGGGGCGCGGAATGAATGCAAAGGCCCCATCGCTGGGGCCTCCGGTCGGGCGATGGCGACACTATACGCGTCAGTGCTCCTCGCCCTTGCCGACTTCCTTCAGCCAGCCGTTATGGTGCTTGCGCGCCCAGGCGCGGCTGACCTTGCCGTAGAGCATCGCGCCCATCGAGCCCTTGACCCAGATGCCGGCGTAGATGTGCACGATGATGCTGGCGATCAGGACGAAGGCGGCGAAGGCGTGCAGGAGCGCCGACAGGCGGATCGCCTCGATGCCGAACCAGGCACTGAAGTACTGGCGCCAGATCACGATGCCGGTGACCAGCAGGGTCAGCATGCTCAGCAGCAGCACCCAGAACAGCAGCTTCTGCCCGGCGTTGTAGCGGCCGACTTCCGGGAGGTTCTCCTCGCGGTTGCTGACCACGTCGCGCCACTGCTTGAGCCACTGGATATCGCTCTTCTGCACCCGGTTGTGGTGGGCGAAGCGCACCACCAGGCCGAGGAAGAAGACGAACATCGCCAGCCCCAGGAAGGGGTGCAGGATACGCGTCCAGGGACCGCCGCCGAACAGGTTGGTCAGCCAGAACAGCGCCGGGTGGAACAGCGCCAGCCCGGACAGCCCGGCCATGAAGAACAGGATCGCCACGGCCCAGTGGTTGCTGCGCTCGTTGGCGTTGTAGCGCTGGATTTCATTTTTCATTTCCGACTCCTCGAGAGCGCCGCCGCTGCCGCCGGGTCGCGGAGGACCGCCGGCAACGCCCGCGCGCAGGCTCAACGACGCTCGTGCGGGTCAAAGGTGTGTACCGACGGATCGACCTGGTGCACCGGTGCCTCGGCTTGCCCGTGGTCTTCCTCGTCGTCCGCGCGGTTGGGACCGACGCGCACATAGTGGAAGAACCCGGCGAGCACCGTGGCGCCCATGGCCAGCAGCGCCAGCGGCTTGGTCACGCCCTTCCACAGGCTGACCAGCGGGCTGACGCTCGGCTGGTCGGCCAGGCCGGCATAGAGCGACGGCTTGTCGGCGTGGTGCAGCACGTACATCACGTGGGTGCCGCCCACCCCTTCGGGGTCGTACAGGCCGGCGTTCTCGTAACCGCGGCTCTTCAGGTCGACGATGCGTTCGGCGGCGTGTTCCTTCATGTCCTCCTTGCTGCCGAAGACGATGGCGCCGGTCGGGCAGGTCTTCACGCAGGCCGGCTCCATGCCCACCGAGACGCGGTCGGAACACAGGCTGCACTTGTAGGCCTTGTGGTCCTTCTGCGAGATCCGTGGGATGTCGAACGGGCAACCGGTGATGCAGTAGCCGCAACCGATGCACTTGTCCTGGTTGAAGTCGACGATGCCGTTGGCGTACTTCACGATCGCCCCCGGGCTCGGGCAGGCCTTCAGGCAGCCCGGCTCGGCGCAGTGCATGCAACCATCCTTGCGGATCAGCCACTCGAGGTTGCCGGCCTCGTTCTCGTGCTCGGTGAAACGCATCACCGTCCACGAGTCGGCCGTCAGGTCCATGGGGTTGTCGTAGGTACCGTGGTTGTGGCCGACCTCGTCGCGCAGCTCGTTCCATTCCGAGCAGGCGACCTGGCAGGCCTTGCAACCGATGCACTTGGACACGTCGATCAGTTTCGCCACTTCCTCCTGGTTCCGCACCGAGGGCATCGGCGTGGTGGTCGCGGAGCGGGCGTGGATGTCCTGACTACTCATGTTTCACCTCACGCCTTTTCCACGTTGACCAGGAACGACTTGAACTCCGGCGTCTGGGTATTCCCGTCGCCCACGAAGGGGGTCAGGGTGTTGGCCAGGAAGCCGTTGCGCGCCATGCCGGCGAAGCCCCAGTGGATCGGGATGCCGACGTGGTGCACGGTCTTGCCGTCCACCTGCAGCGGGCGGATGCGCTTGGTCACCACCGCCACCGCCTTGATGTAGCCGCGGTTGGAGGAGACCTTGACCTTGTCGCCGGCATTGATGCCCAGCTCCTTGGCCAGCGCCTCGCCGATCTCGACGAACTGCTCGGGCTGGGTGATCGCATTCAGCCGGCAGTGCTTGGTCCAGTAGTGGAAGTGCTCGGTGAGCCGGTAGGTGGTCGCTGCGTAGGGGAACTCGTCGGCCGTGCCGAACAGTTCCATGTCGTTCTTGAACACCCGTGCCGCCGGGTTGCTGATCGCCTTGCGGTTGTCGCGGTGCAAGGGATTCACCCCGATCGGCGTCTCGAACGGCTCGTAGTGCTCGGGGAACGGGCCTTCGGCCATCTTGTCGACGGCGAACAGGCGGGCCACCCCTTCGGGGTTCATGATGAACGGGTTCATCCCGGCTTCCGGCGGTACGTCGGCCTTGTAGTCGGGCACGTCGGTGCCGCCCCAGGACTTGCCGTTCCACCACACCAGGCGCTTCTTCTCCGGGTCCCACGGCTTGCCGCTGACGTCGGCCGAGGCGCGGTTGTAGAGAATCCGTCGGTTCGCCGGCCAGGCCCAGGCCCAGCCGAGGGTCTGGCCCATGCCGTAGGGGTCGCTGTTGTCGCGGCGGCCCATCTGGTTGCCCTGCTGGGTCCAGGAGCCGGCGAAGATCCAGCAGCCGCTCGCCGTGCTGCCGTCGTCGCGCAGCAGGGCGAAGCCCGGCAACTGCTCGCCGGCCTTGGCCAGGATCATGCCGTTGGCCGGGTCGACCAGGTCGCTCAGGGCCTTGCCGTTGAACTCCCGGGCCAGTTCGTCCGGGCCCGGTTCGTCGGGCTTGAGGTAGGACCAGTCGAGGCCGAGGATCGGGTCGGGGAAGGCCCCGCCGTCCTTGCGGTACATCTCGCGCAGGCGGTGGAACAGCCCGGCCATGATGGCGATGTCCGGACGCGCCTGGCCCGGCGGCTCGGCGCCCTTCCAGTGCCACTGCAACCAGCGGCCGCTGTTGACGATCGAGCCGTCTTCCTCGGCGAAGCAGGAGGTGGGCAGGCGGAACACCGTGGTCTTGATGCTGGCGGTGTCGACGTCGTTGTACTCGCCGACGTTGCGCCAGAACTCCGAGGTCTCGGTCACCAGCGGGTCCATCACCACCATCCACTTCAGGCGCGCCAGCGCGGCGCCGACCTTGGCCTTGTTGGGGAACGAGGCGATGGGGTTGAAGCCCTGGCAGAAGTAACCGTTGACCTTGCCCTGGTACATCATGTCGAAGTAGCGCAGCACGTCGTAGCCGGCGCCCGGCATGTCGAGCTTGGGCAGCCAGTCGTAGCACCAGTTGTTTTCCTTGGTCGCCGACTTGCCGAACCAGGCCTTCATCAGGCTGACGTGGAACTTGCCGTAGTTCTGCCAGTAGGACAGCTGTCCCGGGCGCAGCGGCTTGGCCGTGCGCTTGGCGATGTAGGCGTCGTAGTCCTGCTCGGCGTCCATCGCCAGGGTCAGGTAGCCCGGCAGCGAGTTGGACAGCAGGCCGAGGTCGGTCAGGCCCTGGATGTTGGAGTGGCCGCGCAGGGCGTTCATGCCGCCGCCGGGCATGCCGATGTTGCCCAGCAGCAGCTGGGCCATCGCGCCGGTGCGGATCATCTGCGCGCCTACCGAGTGCTGGGTCCAGCCCAGGGCGTACATGATGGTCATGACCTTGCCCGGCTTGGAGGTCTCGGCGATTTCCGCCCAGACCTTGAGCATCATGTCCTTCGGCGTACCGCAGATGTTGCTCACCACGTCCGGGGTGTAGCGGCTGTAGTGCTGCTTGAGCAGGTTGAACACGCAGCGCGGGTGGGTCAGGGTCGGGTCGACCTTGGCATAGCCGTCCTCACCGATCTCGTAGCCCCAGGAGGACTTGTCCGGGTAGGTCCGCTTCTCGGCGTCGTAGCCGTTGAACAGGCCGTCCTCGAAGCTGAAGCCTTCCTTCACGATGAACGAGACATCGGTGTAGTTGCGCACGTATTCGTGCTGGATCTTGTCGTTTTCCAGCAGGTAGTTGATCAGGCCGCCGAGGAAGGCGATGTCGGTGCCGGTCCGGATCGGCGCGTAGTAGTCGGCGACCGAGGCGGAACGGGTGAAACGCGGATCGACCACCAGCAGCCGCGCCTTGTTGTGCGCCTTGGCTTCGGTGACCCATTTGAATCCGCACGGGTGGGCTTCGGCGGCGTTGCCGCCCATGATCAGCACCAGATCGGCATTCTTGATGTCGGTCCAGTGGTTGGTCATGGCTCCACGGCCAAACGTCGGGGCAAGACTTGCCACCGTCGGGCCGTGTCAGACACGCGCCTGGTTGTCGAATCCCAGGATGCCGAGGGAGCGCATCACCTTGTGGGTGATGTAGCCGGCCTCGTTGGACGAGGCGGACGCGGCGAGGAAGCCGGTGGTCAACCAGCGGTTGACGGTCTGGCCCTGCTCGTTCTTCTCGACGAAGTTGGCGTCGCGGTCTTCCTTCATCAGCTTGGCGATGCGCTCGAGGGCTTCGTCCCACTCGATGCGCTTCCACTCGCTGGAGCCGGCCTCGCGCACTTCCGGATACTTCAGGCGGTTCGGGCTGTGGATGTAGTCCAGCAGGCCGGCGCCTTTCGGGCAGAGGGTGCCGCGGTTGACCGGATGGTCGGCGTCGCCCTCGATATGGATGATGTTCTGCGCGACGTTCTTGGCGCCGTCGCCCTGGCTGTACATGATCAGGCCGCAACCGACCGAACAGTAGGTACAGGTGTTGCGGGTCTCGACCGTGTGCGCCAGCTTGAAGTGGCGGACCTGGTCGGCGAAGGCCTCCGTGGGGGCCATCCCGAGCGCCGCAAGGCTCGATCCTCCAAGGCCTATACCGCAGACCTTGAAGAATTGCCGACGGTTCATATCCATCGTGCATCTCCTGCATCAGGCAAAGGACACCCGGGACATGGCCGGATGTCTCTGGTTAAAAGATAGCCAGCCTGGCGAGGTACGCCAGCCGGGCATGGCTACGGGGCAGCGAACCCTACACGAACGCTGGGTTTTTCTGCCTTGACCGGAGTCATTACACGGCGGCGCAAACCTTGTCCAGCAAGGTGCGCGGAATCGGGACAGGTCCGAACGCCGCGAGGCGCGCGAACAGGAGGTGATATCCAGGTGCCATTAGACCAAAGACTAATGCCGGGTCGCCTAGGGCTGCGGCGACCCGGCGAGCGGATCAGAGTCCGACGTTCCTGAGGCGATTGGCATGCTGCCGATAGACCTGGGTCGGGTCGCTCTCGAACAGGCTGACCAGGCCGAGCAACTGGTTGACTTCGTCCAGATGGTCCATCCGGTAGTTGTCCTTCACCACGCTGCCCAGGTGGCTGGAGCATTGGCCGACCAGACCGTCGTTGGCCTCGCCGAACAGCAGCCCGGTCACCGCCAGGCCGGCGGAGCTCGGGTCGAGCGCATTGGTCAGGGAGCCGGTGCCGCTCATCGAGTAGTAGCGCACCCCGGCTACCGTCTCCGCGCCCTGGCCACAGGCGCTGGCCGGGATCGCCTGCGGGAAGCGCTGGTTGAACCGCGCGGTGCCGGGAGTGTTGAGACTGTTCAGGGCAGCCAGCGCGTCGCCCTTGACCCACTCGCCGCCGTCGACGATGTCGACCACCGAGAACAGCGCCTCCACCGCCGAGGCGATCACCTCGGTGCCGATCGGCCCGAGGAACTCGCTGAAGCCGGTCACCGCGTCGGCTACCGGCGTGCCCTTGTGCGGCGTGCCCATGGTGGTGACCGAGGCCACCAGTTGCGGCGCCACCCCGGCGACGTAGCGCACGGTCATGCCGCCCTGGCTGTGGCCGATCAGGTTGACTTTCTCCGCGCCGGTCAGGGCCAGGACTTCCTCCACCTGCGCCAGTAGCTGTTCGCCGCGCACCTCGTTGCTGTTCACCGGCGACTGCGAGGTGGCGAAGACCTTCGCGCCGTCCTTCTCCAGGGCCGGCACGATAGCGTGCCAGTAGTCCACCGGGCCGACGCTCTTGAAGCCGAACAGACCGTGGGACAGCACGATGGGATAGCGCGTGCGGGTGTAGTCGGTCGCAGCGTGCACGGGAAGGCTGGCGGCCAGCGCTACCAGCGCCGCCGCGAGGAACGTCTTGTTCTTGTTCATCGTCGAGACTCCGTTCGGATTGGACAGGCAGTTGGCAAGGCACGTGCTGGGCGGGCCGGAACCCCAGCCTGACAGCGCCGCCAAAGGCGTCGAGCCGTGCTTAAGTTGGGCTCCCGGCGCACGCCATTACCCCGGGTAACAGCGCCGCCGTTTCCATTCCGCCCGCCGCGCCGCAAGTGCTGTCGGAGAGCTTTCGCCGCCTGTCACCCGGGGCCACAGCGGCGCAGCGCGGCGAGCACCTATCCGATCAGCCAGTCCGCCGGCTTGACCGAAATGCCTGGCGGTTCCGGCAAGCGGGCCGTATTCGGCGGCGGCGCAACTTCCTATGGTGAAGCGTCCCTGGCTACCGGAACCGCGCCATGCGCAACGCCTACCCGCCGCTCGCCGCCGCGCCCTATCCGCACCTGCTGGCCCCGCTGGACCTGGGCTTCACCCGTCTGCGCAACCGCGTGGTGATGGGTTCGATGCACACCGGGCTGGAGGATCGTCTGTGGGACTTCGGCAAGCTCGCTGCCTACTACCGCGAGCGTGCCCGGGGCGGCGTCGGGCTGATCGTCACCGGCGGCTTCGCGCCCTGCCGCGAAGGTTGGCTGCTGCCCTTCGGCAGCAGCCTCACCAGCGCCCTGGAGGTGCCCGCCCATCGTCGCCTGACCCAGGCGGTGCATGCCGAGGGCGGCAAGATCCTGCTGCAGATCCTCCACGCCGGGCGCTATGGCTACCACCCGATGGCGGTGTCCGCCTCGCCGTTGAAGTCGCCGATCAGTTGGTTCACCCCGCGCGAGCTCTCCGAGCGCGGCATCCGCAAGACCATCCGCGCCTTCGTCCGTTGCGCGCGGCTGGCCAAGGCCGCCGCCTACGACGGCGTGGAGGTGATGGGCAGCGAAGGCTACCTGCTCAACCAGTTCCTCTGCCCGCGCACCAATCGCCGCGACGACCAGTGGGGCGGCCCGCTGGAAAACCGCATGCGCCTGGCGCTGGAGATCGTCCGCGGCATCCGGCGGATCGTCGGCGAACGCTTCATCCTCTGCTATCGCCTGTCGCTGCTCGACCTGGTCGAGGGCGGCAATACCTGGGACGAGGTGCGGCGCATCGCCCTGGCCCTGGAGGAAGCCGGCATCACCCTGCTCAACACCGGCATCGGCTGGCACGAGTCGCGCGTGCCGACCATCGTCACCTCGGTGCCGCGCGCGGCCTTCGCCGAGGTCAGCGCACGGCTGCGCCACGAACTGAAGGTGCCGGTGATCGCCAGCAACCGGATCAACACCCCGGAGGTCGCCGAATCCCTGCTCGCCGCCGGCAAGGCCGACCTGGTATCGATGGCCCGGCCGTTGCTGGCCGACCCGCAGTTCGTGGCCAAGGCCGGTGCCGGCCGGGCCGAGGAGATCAACACCTGCATCGCCTGCAACCAGGCCTGCCTCGATCATGCCTTCGCCAACCGCCGCGCCACCTGCCTGGTCAACCCGCGGGCGGCCTTCGAGACCGAGTTGCGCTACCGCAAGGCGCGCACGCAGAAGCGCATCGCGGTGATCGGCGCCGGCCCCGCCGGGCTCTCCGCCGCCTGCGTGGCCGCCGAGCGCGGGCATCGGGTCAGCCTGTTCGAGGCGAGCGGGGAAATCGGCGGGCAGTTCAACCTGGCCAAGCAGATTCCCGGCAAGGAAGAGTTCCGCGAAACCCTGCGCTACTTCCGCGTGCGCCTGGAACGCCTCGGCGTCGACCTGCGCCTCGGCCACCGGGTGCGCCAGGGCGAGCTGGACGGTCAGTTCGACGACGTGGTGGTGGCCACCGGCATCCAGCCACGCCGGCCAAGGATCGACGGCATCGGCGGACCGACCGTACTCAGCTACGTGGACGTGCTGCGCGGCGCGCCGGTGGGCGCGCGGGTCGCCATCGTCGGCGCCGGCGGCATCGGCTTCGACGTCGCCGCCTTCCTCGTCGCCGCACCCAGCGACGGCCAGCCGCGGGCGCTCGGCGAATGGCTCGCGGAATGGGGCGTGGACCTCGACAACAGCCAGCCCGGCGGCCTCCGCGAACCCGCTCCGACGCAGCCGGCGCGCCAGGTCTGGCTGCTCCAGCGCAAGCCCGGCGCCCCCGGCGCGCAGCTCGGCAAGACCAGCGGCTGGGTGCACCGTGCGCACCTCAGGCACAACGCCGTGCGCATGCTCGGCGGGGTGGAGTACCTGAAGATCGACGAACGCGGCTTGTTGATCCGCGTCGACGGCGAGGAACGCTGGCTGGAGGTGGACAACGTGGTGATCTGCGCCGGCCAGGAGCCGCTGCGCGAGTTGCAGATCAGCCAGGCGGCGGAAAGCCTGCGCTTCCACCTGATCGGCGGGGCGCGGGTGGCAGGGGAACTGGATGCCAAGCGGGCGATTCGCGAGGGGGCCATGCTGGCGGCGCGCTTGTAGGGGGACAACGCCGCTGGCGGCATGGCGGCCGTAGGGCGAACAACCGCTCGCGGTTACCCGCCGGGGGAATCCGAGGGCGTGCGATGGGGCCTCGCGTTTTCCTCCTCCGCTCCCGCCTGGTGCATACTGTGCGACTCCCCGTACCACTCCGGCCCGTCCCTCGCCATGCGCGGGGCGCGCTCGCCGTCATCGTTCCAGGAGTCTTGCATGCCCACTCCACCCTGGTGGCTGTTCGTCCTGCCCCTGCTCGCCGGCGCCTGCCTGCCGCTGCAGGCAGGGATCAACGGCCAGTTGGCCAAGCAGGTGTCCAGCGTCCTCGCCGCGGCACTGATCTCGTTCTTCGTCGGCACCCTCGGGTTGCTCGCCCTGACCCTCTCGCAGCGCGAGTTTCCCGGCCTGGCGGCATTGCGCGGGCTGAGCTGGTGGCACTGGTGCGGCGGTTTCCTCGGCATGTTCTTCATCTTCATCGCCGCCTTCGCCGCACCGCGCATCGGCGCGCTGATGTTCATGGTGCTGGTGCTCGCCGGCCAGTTGGGCATGGCCATGAGCCTCGACCACTTCGGTTGGGCCGGCTTCCGCGAGGCACCGATCAGCGCGCTGAAGCTGGGCGGGTTGGCACTGATCGGAGCCGGCATCTGGATGATCCGCAAGGGCTGAGTGCGTCTTGCCGCGGACGCGTCGGCCGGCCTATAGTCGGCCTCGGCGTTCTCCACGCCTCCCGTCCGCGGAAAGGGCAGCGCCCAGGCGATCCACCCCACGCATCGCGCATGCGACTCCAGGCCTGATGGCGGACAAGGCTGCAGAGGAGATCGTATGTCCTTTTCCCGCACTCTCGGCGATGGCCGGATCAATCTCGAACAGCAACGCAAGCGCGCCAAGGAGCTGTTGCGCCAGTGGCGCCGCGACCCGGCCAGCCGTACAGGGCTTCCGGGGCAGGAGCCGCGCCTGGCCGACGCCCAGTGGCAGGTGGCGCGCGAGCTGGGCTTCGCCAGTTGGCCGCGACTCAAGGCGCATGTCGACGCCATCGCCTTCGCCAGCCGCCACCCCGACCTGGTCGGCGGCGATGAGGCCGCGACCCTGCACCTGCGCTGCGGCAACGACATCGCCCACGGCCTGCAGCTCGCCGGCTTTCGCGGCGACTTCCGGATGTTCGCCGACCCGCTGACCATGGGACCGGTGCCGAACCTGCCGTTGCCCGAGTTCCTCGCCCTGCGCAGCGACTACCTGAGCCGCGCCTTCGACCTCGACCCGGCCGACGCCCAGGCCCGCCAGCGCCAGGAATACGCCGGGCTCGAGCGGCTCGGCGAATACTCGCGGGTGGCGCTCTGGTGCGAGGCGGATGCCTACGACCAGTTGTTCCTGGTCCGGGTGCTGGCCGGAATGCAGACGCCGCCGGAGCACCTGGAACTGATCGAGATCGACCGCGTGCCAGGCGTCGAGCGCTTCGTCGGCATCGGCCAACTGGCGCCTGAGCTGCTCGCCTGGCTATGGACTCGGCGTCGCCCGCTGGACGCCGAAGCCCTGGCGCTGGCCCGCGCGGCCTGGGACGCCTACCGCGATCCGGCGCCACTGCGCTGGGCGCAACTGGCCGCCGCGCCAACCCCGGAGCTACCGTTGCTGGGGCCGGCGCTGCGTCGGCAACTGCATGAACTGCCGGCCCTGCGCGACGGCCTGTCGCTGAGCGAACGGCTGACCCTGGAGATCGTCCGCGACGGCGGGCGGCCGAGCGCCGGCCAGGTCTTCGCCGAGCTGACCGCACGGCGCGAGCCGCTGCCCTATCTCGGCGACCTGATGTTCCGCGTCCTGCTCCGCGCGCTGCTGGAAGAGCCCGGTGCGCTGCTGCGCACGCCGGCGCCGGAACTGCCCTGGGAACGCCAGCCGCTGGCGCTGACCGCTGCGGGCCGCGAGGTCCTGGCCGGGCGGCGCTACCGCCTCGACCTCGGCGCCCCCGAACGCTGGGTCGGCGGCGTACGCCTGCGCGCCGGCACCGCGCACTGGGCTCTGGACGAGCAGGACCGGCCGGTATGGCGGGAGGACCCACGGCACTGACGCTCATCGCCCGGACGAGCGCAACGGGCGCGCAGCCACTATCATTGCGCGCCCGTTTTCCCCGCCCCCGCCCGCCGATGAAGAAGATCCCGCTCGCCGCCGCCGACCCCGACCGCCTGGATACCTGGGTGAAATACCGCGAAGGCCTGTGCGGCGAGTGCAACGCGACCTGCTGCACGCTGCCGGTGGAAGTGCGCATCGACGACCTGATCCGCATGCGACTGGTCGACGAGTTCGAGCGCGAGGAGCCGGCCAAGCGAATCGCCAAGCGACTGGAAAAGGATGGCGTGATCGAGCACTTCAACCACAAGCGCGAGATCTTCACCCTCACCCGCATGGCCAACGGCGACTGCCTGTACCTCGACCGCAAGACCCGCCTGTGCACCATCTATGCCCGCCGCCCGGACACCTGCCGCAACCACCCGCGCATCGGCCCGCGTCCCGGCCACTGCGCCTACCGGCCGAAGTAGCCTCAGCCAGGCGGCGCGACGCCCTGGCATAGCTGGTACTGTCCCACCGGCGGCCGGCAGCGCAAGCGCTGGCGCACCTCGTCGGGCAAGGCGCCGAACGAACGCGAGCGGATCGCCAGCAGGGCGTCGCGACGCAACCAGCCGGCCAGTTCGCTGTCCTCCGCCCGTTGTGCCCGCCCGCCGCTGTAGAACACTGCCGAGTACGGCCGCTTCGGCCAGAACACCAGCGGCCGCTCGCGCCAGCCGGCGTCGCTGGCCAGCAGCGCGGCGGTGGACTTCTGCTCGGCGCGCGAGCCCAGCAGCAGGGAGCCGAGGAACAGCGCGAACAGCAATGGGGTCAGCGCCAGGCAGGCCAGCCCGCCACGGCGCAGCCAGGCGCTGCGCGCCAGCGGCGCGCGCAACAGGTCGGCGGCGAGCAACGCCAGGGCCGGCAGGCCGGGCAGCACGTAGGTCCAGAGGACGTTGCCGGCGAAGGTGAAGAACAGGCACGGCGCCAGTCCCCAGAACAGCCAGTAGCGCCTGCGCGAGGCGACGCCATCGACCACCTCCCCGCGCTGGCGCCAGCCCAGCCAGAGCAGCAGCGGCAACCAGAGGCTCCAGGGAAACGCGGCGGCCAGCAGGAACAGCCAGACGCTGCCGTAGGGATAGGCGTGGGCATTGCCGTAGCGGTCGCCGTCCCAGCCGGCGGTGACGAAGCGCTGCCAATGCTCGCCGAGCAGGAAGTACTCGAGGAAGCCCGGCGTCTTCAACTCCGCCAGCAGGTACCAGGGCGCCGCCACCAGGAGCATCAGCAGGCTTCCGCGGATCCATGGCAGGCCCCGCCAGAGCGCGCGCCAGCGCCACTCCAGCAAGGCCCACAGGCCGATCGGCAGTCCGGCGAGGATCAGCGTCAGCGGCCCTTTCGCCAGCAGCCCGAGGCCGAGGCCGAGGAACATCAGCCAGCCCTCGCGGCGCCGGATTCCCTCCGCGCCATGCAGGCCCAGCCAGAAGCCGCGCATGGTCAGGACCAGGGCCAGGGCCAGGGCCATGTCGGTCATCACCGCCCCGGAGGCGACGAAGAACAGCGCCGAACTACCCAGCAGGACGCAGGCGATCCGCGCCTGCCGACGATCTTCGCGAGCCTGCCAGTCCCATACCAGCCACAGCACCAGCACGCCCAGCAACCAGTGCGGCAGGCGGCTGGCGAACTCGTTGGCGCCGAGCAGAAGCTGGCCGCCGGCGCTGAGCCAGAAGGCCAGCGGCGGCTTGCCCCAGAACGGCACGCCGACGTCGTACCAGGGCGTGATCCAGTCACCCAGTTCGGCCATCTTCCGCGCCACCTCGCCATAGCGGGCCTCAGTGGTGTCCATCAGCGGATAGCTGCCCAGGCTCAGCAGGCGGATGGCGAAGGCCAGGGCGAGCAGGAACCAGGCCAGCGGCCAGCCGCGCAGCGCCCTCACGGATTGGCCCCGCCGACCTGCGCCGGCAGGTAGCGGTCGATCAGGTAGAGCGGGCGGCGCCGCGCTTCCATGGTCATCCGCCCGAGGTATTCGCTGCATACGCCGATGGCCAGCAGTTGCAGGCCACCGATCAGGAACAGCGCGGCGATCACCGGCCAGTGCTCGTGGATCTCCTGTTGGCCGAAGATCCCGGCGAGCAGGGTCGCCAGGGCCGCCAGCAGGCTGAGCAGACCGAGGTAGCCGGCGACCTTCAGCGGCGCGGTGGAAAACCCGGTGATGCCCTCCAGGGCGAAGTTCCACAGCCGCCAGTAGCGCCACTTGCTGTGGCCGGCGACGCGAGCGGCGCGGCTATAGGCGATATCGACCTGGCGGAAACCGACCCAGGCGAACAGTCCCTTCATGAAGCGATTGCCTTCCGGCAGCTCGCAAAGGGCATCGACCACCCGCCGGTCGAGCAGGCGGAAGTCGCCGACGTCGCGCGGGATCGGCACCTCGCTGAGGCGGTTGATCAGCCGGTAGAAGGCGCTCGCCGAGGCGCGCTTCAGCCAGCTTTCACCGGCCCGGCTACGGCGGCGCATGTTGACCATTTCGGCGCCGCCGATCCAGGCGTCGAGCATCTGCGGGATCAGTTCCGGGGGATCCTGCAGGTCGGCATCGATGACGATCACCGCGGCGCCGCGCGACAGCTTGAGCCCGGCGCTCATCGCCTGTTCCTTGCCGAAGTTGCGGGTGAAGCGGGCCACGCCCACCCGGCGGTCGGCGGCCTGTAGCTGGGCGAGGATCGTCGCGCTGCGGTCGGTGCTGCCGTCGTCGACATAGAGCACCTCGCAATCGTCGCCAAGGTCGCCGAGCACGGCGCCGAGGCGCTGGTGGAAGGCCGGCAGCACCGCCTCCTCGTTGAACACCGGCACTACCACGCTGAGCAGGCAGGGGGCCTCGAGCTTCGACGCCAGGGAAGGTTCGATCATCATGAGAAGGTCCAGAGTCGATGAAGGTGATAGGTCGCCAACAGCAGTGCGCCGGTCGCGGCGAGCTGGGCCAGGCGATAGTCGAGTCCGGCGAGGTCGCCGAGCAGCAACACCAGGACGGCGTTGCCGAGTACGCAAAGCAGGCTGACGGCGAAGAAGCGCGGCAGCGAACGGAACACCGGGCCACGGTGGCGGAAAGTCTTCCGGCGATGCCCCAGGTAGGCAGCCAGAGCCCCGCAGCCTGCTCCCGTCGCGGCGGCCACGGCGGCGCCAACGGCGAAGCCCTCGACCAGGAGGGTCAGCACCAGGTAATGAACGGCGGTGGCACCGGCGCCGACCGAGACGAAACGCCCCAGGAGCATGCATGGCTTCCTCTGGAAACAACCGACGCCGGCATTCTAGGAAGGTGCGCAAAGCCCCGCGGTTAGCGCTGCGCAAGCTTCCTGACAGGTTTTCGCAGGGTTCCCCGCGGCAGGCCTGGAAGCCGCGTCGGACAAGGAATACACGGCAGGCAGAGGTCTGTTACCGGATATGAAAAACGGGTTTTCCGCAGGCCTCGCCGCCGTCGCTATACTGCCCGGCCGATCCGGAGGACCCCATGAGCCTGTTGCGCGATGCCTGGCGCCACGCCCCGACCCACCACAGGGTCTGGGCGCTGGCCGGGCCGATGATTCTGTCGAACGTTTCCGTTCCCCTGGTGCACCTGGTGGACAGCACGGTGGTCGGCCACCTGCCGCACGCCTACCAGCTCGGCGCGGTAGCCGTGGGCGGCAGCCTCTACACCCTGATGGTCGGCGTGCTCGGCTTCCTGCGCATGGGCACCACCGGCTTCGCCGCCCAGGCCGCCGGCCGCGACGATGGCGGCGCGCTGCGCCTGATCCTCGCCCAGGGCCTGGGCATGGCGCTGCTCCTGGCTTTGCTGCTCGGCGCGCTGGCCCTGCCCCTGAGCGGCTGGGCCCTGCAACTGATGCAACCGTCGGCGGAACTGACCGGCGAGGCCCGCGCCTTCTTCCATACCCGCCTGCTCGGCCTGCCGGCGGCCCTGGCCAGCTACGCGCTGGTCGGCTGGTTCCTCGGCACGCAGAACGCACGGGCGCCATTGGCGATCCTGTTGACCACCAACCTGAGCAACATCGCCCTGGTGCTCTGGTTCGTCCACGGCCTCGACTGGGGCGTGCAAGGCGCGGCCCGCGCCTCGGTGCTGGCGGAATGGAGCGGCGCCCTGCTCGGCCTGGCCCTGACCCGACGCGACCTGGCCCGGCGCCCCGGGCGGGCGCAGTGGCAACGCCTGCGCCACTGGCTGTCCTGGCTGCCGCTGCTGATGGTCAACCGGGATATCTTCATCCGCAGCCTGGCCCTGCAACTGGTGTTCTTCCTGCTCACCGTACAGGGCACCCGCCTCGGCGACGCCACGGTAGCCGCCAACGCCCTGCTGCTCAACGGCCTGCTCCTGACGTCCTACGCCCTCGACGGTCTCGCCCACGCGGTGGAGGCGCTCTGCGGCCACGCCATCGGCGCCCGCGACCGAACTGCCCTGCGCCGCGCGCTGGTGGTGGCCGGTGGTTGGTCGCTGCTGGCAAGCCTGGCGTTCGCCGCGCTGTTCGCCCTGTTCGGCCACCTGTTCATCGACCTGCAGAGCGACATCGCCGGCGTCCGCGAAGTCGCCTACGCCTATCTGCCGTACCTGGCCTGCCTGCCGCTGCTGGGGATGTGGAGCTATCTGCTCGACGGCCTGTTCATCGGCGCCACCCGCGCCCGCGAGATGCGTAACGCGATGCTCGTCGCGGTGGCCGCCAGCCTGCCCCTCGGCTGGCTGTTGCAGGGGCTGGGCAACCACGGGCTATGGCTGGCGTTCCTCGCCTTCATGCTGCTGCGCGGGCTGGTCCTGGCCGCCTACGGCTGGCGCCTGACCCGCCGCGATGGCTGGTTCGCCGCTCAGGGCGCCGACAGCGGGCGATAGGCGAGCATCAGCGGGACGTCGGCAGCGTGCGCGACCTGTATCAGTTCGCTGGCCAGGCGCCCACCGGGAAACACCAGCACCAGGTCCGGCGCGGCATCGCCGAGGACGGCCTCGCCATACTCGCGCAGGGCGTTGTCGCTGCCACTGCGCTCCGGATAATCGTAGGCGCGCGAATCCGCGCCACGCTCGCGGCACCAGCGCTCGGCCTCGTCCGGCAGGCCGCTGCCGGCATGCAGCAGGTGGCCGAGCAGCGCCACCGGTTGCAGGCCGTGGCACTGGTCGAGCGCCAGGCGCAGGCGTTCGGCGTCCTTGAAATGGCGTCCGGCGCAGATCAGGAGGCGCATGCCGATCCCTCCCCTTGCCCTGGCTCGTCCGGCCGCTTCGCCATCGGATCGATGCCGCTGCGTTCGAGCAGCGGATAGGCCAGGGCGGTGACATGATGGTGGATGCGTCGGTAGTCGCGGAGAATGCGCTGGAACACGTCACCGGACTCCACCCAGGCACCGCGATCGTCGCGCAGGCGACGGAAGCGCTCGCGACTGGCATCGGCCTCCAGTCGCTGCAGCAACTTCTTGCGCGCCACCAGGCGCAGCGCGGCGTCCAGGTCTTCGCGAAGGAACGCGCTGATCGCCAGGTGCAGGCTCTCCTCGATCGCCGCCTGCAACGGCAGCATGCGGCCCAGCTCGAACTCGCTGCCGGCGCGACTGCGCCCGGCCCAACGCATCGCCAGGGGCAGCAGGCTGTTGGCGACGAGATCGCCGATGTGCTCGATGTTGATGGCGAACAGGAGGATTTCCTGGGCACGATCGGCGTCGCTGTCGCCGAGGCCGTCCTGGCCGAGGTCTGCCAGGTAGGCGCGGATCGCCGCACTCAACTGGTCGAGGGCCTGGTCCTGGCGACGGATTTCCGCCACCACCTTCGCCTCCGGTCGCTGCAACAGGCCGCTGGTGGCACGCAGCATCAGACTGGCCATGTCGGCCAGCCGCAGGACTTCGCGAGTAGCGTTGGCCAGGCCGATGTTGGCCACCTCCAGCCCGGCTTCGTCGAGGTAGCGCGGCATGCCCGGGTCGTCGGACTGCGCCTCTTCCGGCAACAGGCGCGCGAGCAGCGCCGCAAGCGGTCCGGTGAAGCCGATCGCCAGCAGTGCCAGGGCCAGGTTGAAAGCACTGTGGAACCAGACCGCCGCCGCACCACCGAGTGCGTTGGCCGGCTGCGCCAGCGCCGTCAGCCAGGGCAGCACCAGCAGGCAACCGAGCAGGCGCACCAGCAGGTTGCCCAACGGCAGGCGCCGCGCCACCCGGCTACCGGCCACCCCCAGCGCCGGCAAGGCGCCGCCGAGGTTGGCACCGAGCACCAGGGCCAGGGCGATGGGCAGCGAGACCAGTCCGGCCTGGGCCAGGGACGCCACCAGCAGTACCACCGCGACACTGGAATGGCAGGCCCAGGTCAGCAGCGCGGCGAGCAGCAGGGCGATCAGCGGATCGCCTTCGAGGCCGTGGATCACCGCGACAAAGGCTGGCGAGGCCTCGATCTGCTGCAGGGAATGGCCGAGCAACGCCAGCGCCAGAAGCATCAGGCCGAGTCCGATCAGGCACTGGCCAAGGCTCTCCAGGCGCGGACCGTCGCCCAGGCGGAACAGCAGCAGGCCGGACAGCAGGGCCAGCGGCGCCAGCAACGAGGTGTCGAAGCTGAGCAGTTGCACCACCAGAGTGGTGCCGACGTTGGCGCCGAGCATCACTGCCAGCGCCGGCGCCAGGCCCAGGGTGCCACTGGCGGTGAAGGACGCTGCCATCAGACTGGTGGCGGTGCTGCTCTGCAGCAGGCCGGTGATGCCGAGCCCGGCGAGCAGGGCCAGCCAGCGGTTGCCCAGGTGGCGGCCGAGCCAGTTGCGCAGCGCAGTGCCGAAACCGCGCAGCACGCCGCTGGAGACCATGTGCGTGCCCCACAACAGGAGGGCCACGGCACCGGCCAGGTTGATCAGGAGGATGGTTCCCAGCATGGCGGAACTCCCGGTTCGGAATGGATCGTGAAGGGAACGGGCTCATTGACCCATGGCCAGCCTGAGCGAGGCACGGTTGAGCGCGCTCGAGCAGTCCAGCAGGTATTTCACTTCGACCTGGCTCAGGCGGCCGCTGGCGTATGCGCGCACGCTGATCACCATCAGCAGGTGCGCGGCCTTCGCCAGCAGCCGTGCTGCCAGGCCACAGAGCGCGCGGCGAGACGCGCCCAGGCATTTGCGTACGACGTTCATGGCTGCTTCCTCGGTGGAGGAGCGCGCCGCAGCGCGGCACGCCCTTGGGCTCAGAAACGCAAGGTCGCTCCCGAGACCAGCCATCGCTCGCGCTCGCCGCGCAGGTGGCCGCCGACCAGCAGGTCGAGGTCCAGCCGTTCGCCCAGGTGCAGCCGCGGTCCGGCCTGCCAGCCGCTGTCGCCGGCCGACTCGCCGAAGCGTTCGGCGATCAGGGTCAACGGCTGGCCGACGCGGTATTCCATGCCCATGCCCCAGTTCCAGCGATGCCGACGCTCGCCCTCGGCGTAGGCATGCCCCAGGCCGACCCCGGCGTTCAGGCGCAGGGCCTCGAACGGCTGGTAGCTCAGCGGCAGGTTGAAGCCGGCGCCTTCGAAGGCGTGCCGGCGGTCCAGGTAGAGATCCGCCGAGAGCGCCAGGGCCAACGCCAGGCCGAGGTCGTCGCGGGCCAGCAGCGGTGTCTTCAGCTCGGGGCTGAGGCGGCTGTGCCGATCGCCTGCGTCGCCCTCGCGCACCAGCGCCGCGCCGAGTTGCACCGATGGTAGGGCGGAGAAGGTGCAGGCGGGCGACAGCACCGACTGGTAGCGGTTGCCGTGGTGGCGTTCGCGCTGGTGCCAGGCGTCCAGATTGCATTCGCCGACGGGATCGATCTCGCCGTCGTCGACCCGGTAGGCGCCGCCCGCGGCGCGAGCCTCGGACAGCAGCGCCAGCAGCAGGACGCAGGCGAGCGCGGCGGCGACGAAGCCCAGGCGCCAGGACAGGGCGCGTCGCAGCGCGGCCGGCAGCGGTTGGAAAAGGGGCGCCCGCGGGCGCCGGTCGTGCAGGGTCATGATGCGTCTCTCCATGCGTGGGTCCGGTGTGCGTTGCGCGGCGCGGCGAGGCTTGCCGACGCGCCGGGAAAGGCCGGGACGAAGCCCGGCCGATCGCTCAGAACCACTGGCCGAAGCGGCGGATGTAGAGGGTCTTCATGGTCTGCGCGGTGACGCAGTAGCAGAGCAGCGTGCCCACCAGCCAGGGGAAGTACTCCCACGGCAGCGGCTGCAGGCCGACCATCGCCCCCAGCGGCGAGAACGGCACGTAGATGCCCAGCGCCATCACCAGCCCGGTCATCAGCATCACCGGCAGCGCCGCGGTGCTCTGGATGAAGGGAATCTTCTGGGTACGCAGCATGTGCACCACCAGGGTCTGCGAGAGCAGGCCCTCGATGAACCAGCCGGACTGGAACAGCGACTGCATTTCCGGGCTGTTGGCGGCGAACACGAACCACATCAGCGCGTAGGTGGTGATGTCGAAGATCGACGAGGTCGGGCCGATCCAGACCATGAAGCGGCCGATGTTCTTCGAGTCCCACTTGCGCGGCTTGGCGAGGAACTCCTTGTCCATCTTGTCCCACGGCAGCGACAGCTGGGAGATGTCGTACATCAGGTTCTGCAGCAGCAGGTGGATCGCCAGCATCGGCAGGAAGGAGATGAAGGCGCTGGCCACCAGTACCGAGAACACGTTGCCGAAGTTGGAGCTGGCAGTCATGTTCAGGTACTTCATGATGTTGCCGAAGGTCTCGCGGCCCTTGATCACGCCCTCCTCCAGGACCATCAGGCTTTTTTCCAGGAGGATGATGTCGGCCGATTCCTTGGCGATGTCGGTGCCGCTGTCCACCGAGATGCCGACATCGGCATCTCGCAGCGCGGGGGCGTCGTTGATGCCGTCGCCGAGGAAGCCAACGGTGTGTCCGTTGCCCTGCAGGGCCTTGAGCACCCGCGACTTCTGCAGCGGCGTCAGCTTGGCGAACACCGTGCGCTCCTCGGCCAGGCGTTGCAGGGTGGCATCGTCCATCAGGTCGATGTCGCGACCGAGCAGCGGCTCGCCGACGTCCAGGCCGACCTCGCGGCAGATCTTCGCGCTGACCACCGGGTTGTCGCCGGTGAGCACCTTCACCGCCACGCCGTTCTCGCGCAACGCGGCGATGGCCGGGCCGGCGGTTTCCTTCGGCGGATCGAGGAAGGTCAGCAGGCCGGCGATCACCAGGTCGCGCTCGTCGCTGGCGCCGTACTGGGCCTGGGACTCCGCGCGCGAGAGGCTGCGGGTGCCGAGCAGGAGCACGCGGAAGCCGTCGCGGTTGTATTGCTCGGCCAGCGCCAGCAGGGCCCGGCGGCGTTCCTCGTCGAGCGGCAGGTCGACACCGTCCTGGTGCACGCGGGTGGCGATCTCGAGCATTTCCTCGACCGCGCCCTTGCACACCAGCAGGTGTTCGCCGTCCTTGCCCTCGAGGATCACCGAGAGACGCCGACGGACGAAATCGAAGGGCAGTTCGTCGACCTTGCGCCAGGCATCCGACGGCGTGATGCGCGGGTTCTGTTCGACGAAGGCGACCACCGCGCGGTCCATCAGGTTCTTCATCCCGGACTGGTGGAAGCTGTTCAGCCAGGCCATTTGCAGGACCCGGTCGCAGCGCCGGCCGGCAACGTCGACGTGATGCTCGAGGATGATCCGGTCCTGGGTCAGGGTGCCGGTCTTGTCGGTGCAGAGCACGTCCATGGCGCCGAAGTTCTGGATCGCGTTGAGGCGCTTGACCACCACCTTGCGCCGCGACATCGCCACCGCGCCCTTGGCCAGGTTGGCGCTGACGATCATCGGCAGCATTTCCGGGGTCAGGCCGACCGCCACGGCGAGAGCGAACATGAACGCCTCGGTCCAGTCGCCCTTGGTGAAGCCGTTGATCAGCAACACGATCGGCACCATCACCAGCATGAAGCGGATCAGCAGCCAACTGACGCTGTTCACCCCACGGTCGAAGGCGGTCTGCGCCCGCGAACCGACGATGGAACGGGCCAGCGAACCGAAATAGGTGCGCGCACCGGTGGCGACCACCACCGCGGTGGCCGTGCCGCTGACCACGTTGGTGCCCATGAAGCAGATGTTCGGCAGTTCGAGCAGGTCCTGCTGGTCGGCGGCGATCCGCTTGGCGGACTTCTCGCGGACCGCGCCGAGGGTGTCGTATTTCTCCACCGGTAGCGCCTCGCCGGTGAGTACGGCCTGGCTGATGAACAGGTCGCGCGATTCGATCAGGCGGATGTCGGCGGGGATCATGTCGCCGGCGGACAGGCGCACGATGTCGCCGACCACCAGTTCGCCCATGGGGATTTCCCGCAGCTCGCCGCGCATCCCGCGCTCGTCGCGGCGCAGCACGGTGGCGGTGTTCCGCACCATGGCCTTGAGCGCCTCGGCGGCCTTGCCCGAGCGGTATTCCTGCCAGAAGCGCATCAGGCCGCTGACCAGGACCATGCAGAGGACGATGATGACGCCAGTGAGATCGGTTTCCTCACCGTCCTGCAGCGGCAGCCAGAAGTCGGTGAAGAAGCTGATCGCGGAGAGCGTCATCAGCACGTAGATGAAGGGGTTGTTGAACGCCTGCAGCAGTTGCACCAGGACGTGTGGCGGACGGTCGTGGGCCACTTCGTTGGGGCCGTCGGCGTGCAGCCGGGCGGCGGCCTCGGCCTGGTCGAGGCCGTCCTGGCGACCGCGGACGTTGGTGAGGGTGGTTTCCAGGCTGTTCTGCGCTTCGCGGGCGGCGCGCATGGACAGTCGGTCGTTGCGGCGCTCGGTGTCGAGCTGGGTATTGCGTTGGGTCGCTACGCTCATGACTCGGTCTCCTGTCGCGAGCTGCGCGACGGCGACACGAGTCGGTTGCCGGTCAGGTGACAGGCAAAGGCGTGCCGGGTCGCGATGTTCGCGATCGGTGGGAAGAATGTTCGGCTTGTCCGGGTAAGGCCCACTGCGCGCGGCCGCTCAGGCGGCACGCAGCAGGCCGACTTGGTGGTTCGTCCATGGCAGGCTCCTTGTGCGAAGGGTTAGGCAGGAGAAAGCGTCAGCCGCGCATCGGGCGGCGACCGCTCTCAGGGTTCTCTTCGACCTGCGTCTCCAGGCGGCGATACTCCAGGCGACCGCCGGCCGGGCTGACACGCCAGGCGAGGCTCGCAGGATGGCCGTGGCCGGGAAGGATCGCGCCGGGGGACTGCGCGGCGCGCACGCGCATCTTCGCCACGAAGGCGGATACGCCGGGGGATACCGAATTCTCGAAGTTCATGACTCACCTGTACCCGGCGTGCCGGACACGGGTGAGAAGCAGTGGGTCAGCCCAGGATGCCGCTCAACCGACCGACCCGTTGCGGGTTCCGTCGTGCGTTGGTTTGGGTCATCGCACCAGCCGGCATCTGCTGGGCCGGGCGACGACTACTGGGAATACTGTCCATGGCTCTCTTCGTAGGGGGAAAGAAAGTGCCCGGCTCTGCGGGCGGGGGTTTTATAGACCTCTTGCCAGACGAGGTCAACCGAAAAAGCCGTTTCGTTCAGGCTTCTATGGAACATCGGAAAATTCCCGCAGGAGTCCGGCGAAAAGACACCGGCCAAAAGCGCTCAGGCGGAGATCAGTCCCGCCAGCCGTCGCGCCAGCGCCGGCACTTCGGAGGCCGGGTCGAGGCGCAGGCGAAAACGGGTCTGCAGGATGTCCAGCAGTTCGTCGACGTCGCGCAGTTGGCGCTGCAGCGTCTCGCCGTTGCCGGCGCGCTGGCCGAACAGCCCGTCGGCCAGGGTCAGGCGCAGGTCGCCCTCGGTTATGGCGGCCTTCAGGCCCTGGCGGAACACGCTGTGGGGGTGGGTAGAGGTGTACCAGTTGCGCGGGATGTAATCGATCCACAACTGCGGGCGCAGGTCGAAGCGGTACAGCGGCAGCCAGCCGCTGCGACCGCGCACGGCGCTTTCGTAGAGACCGGCGTGCGGGTCGACCAGGCGCACGCAATGCACCTGTCCGGCGTCCGCCTCGTCGCCCGGCAAAGGCAGTGCTCGCGGCGGATTGGCCGAGCCGAAGCCGACATCCACCAGGAACTCGCCCTCCGCCAGGTACAGACGCAGCATCAGATGCGATTGCTGGGTCAGCGGCGCGTCCTCCGGGAGTCCCCAGCGTACCCGTGCCACCAGCAGTTCCAGCTCGTAGCCGAGGGCCAGCAGCAGGCGGGCGAACAGCGAGTTGAGTTCGAAGCAATAACCGCCGCGGCTGCCCTCGACGACCTTGGCGAAAACCTTGTCGGCGTCGATCTCGATGGGGCGGTCGAGCAGCACGTCGAGGTTCTCGAAGGCGACCCGGCGCAGATGCGCGTCGATCAGTCGGTCGAGATTCGCCAGGCTCGGCGGACCGGGATCGTCGATGCCGATATGGTGCAGGTAGGCATGGGTCTGCTCGGGCGTCAGCGGGGTCATGGCGGGCTCCGGAAAATGGCCAGCTCGATTCTAGACGCATTCTCGGGGAATACCGGAAGCGCCGTCAGGCACATTGGCCCGGGGTCTGCTTGACTGTGCCCATCCCACCCCGAGGAGCGCCGCCATGGCCCAGGCAATCGTCGCCTACCTGCACTACCTGTCGATCTTCCTGCTGTTCGCCCTGCTGGTGTTGCAGCACCGCCTGCTGCGCCTGCCGCTGGACCTGGAGCGCGCCCGCAGCCTGGCGGCGATCGACCGCGGCTACGGCCTCTGCGCCCTGGCGGTACTGGCCAGCGGGCTGGCGCGGGTGCTGTGGTACGGCAAGGGCGTCGACTACTACCTGCACAATGGCCTGTTCCACGCCAAGGTCGGGCTATTCGTCCTCGCTGCCCTGGTCTCGCTGTTGCCGACCGTTACCTTCCTTGGCTGGCGCGGCGCCCTCAAGGCCGGCGAAGTGCCGGCGGTGACGCCGGCCCGGGGCCGGCGGGTGGTCCTGGCGGTGCGCCTGCAACTGCTCCTGCTGCTGGTCATTCCGTTGCTGGCTACGCTGATGGCGCGCGGCTTCGGCATGCGCGGCTGAGCCCTCAGTTCTGCATGGCCCGGCCATGCACGTCCATCGCCGCCTGGCGCAGCGCCTCGGAGCGGGTCGGATGCGGATGGCAGGTCAGCGCGAGATCCTCCGCCGAGGCGCTGAACTCCATGGCCACGCAGGCTTCGCCGATCATCTCGCTGACGCCCGGCCCGACCATGTGCACTCCGAGCACCTGGTCGCTGCGGGCATCGGAGAGGATCTTGATGAAGCCTTCGCTCTCGTGGTTGATCTTCGCCCGGCTGTTGGCGCTGAACGGGAAGCGTCCGACCTTGTACTCGCGCCTCGCCGCCTGCAACTGCTCCTCGCCGAGGCCGACGCTGGCCACTTCCGGCTGGGTGTAGATGACCGACGGAATCACCTCGGCGTTCATCTCCGCCGCATGCCCGGCGATCCGCTCGATGCAGACGATCGCCTCTTCCTCGGCCTTGTGCGCCAGCATCGGTCCCGAGGTCACGTCGCCGATCACCCAGACGCCCGGCGCCGCGCTGCGCTGTCCCTGGTTCTCCAGCATGCCACGACGATCGCTGGCCAGGCCGACCGTCTCCAGCCCCAGTCCTTCGGTATAGGGGCGCCGGCCGATGGCCACCAGCACGTAGTCCGCCTGCAGCGATTCCGTAGCGCCGCCGGCGGCCGGTTGCAGGTCGAGTTCGACGCCCTGCTCGCCACTGCGCGCGGCGACCACGCGGGTGCCGAGGCGAAACCGCATGCCCTGGCGGGTCAGGGCGCGCTGGAGGGTCCTTGCGGTTTCCCCATCCAGCCCCGGGCAGATCCGCTCGAGGTACTCCAGCACCGTGACCTGTGCGCCCAGACGGCGCCAGACCGAACCAAGCTCCAGGCCGATCACGCCGGCGCCGATCACCACCAGGTGGCGAGGCACTTCGGCCAACTCCAGGGCGCCGGTGGAGTCGAGGATGCGCTGGTTGTCCACCGGCACGCCGGGCAGCGGCGCCGGTTCCGAACCGGTGGCGATGACGATGTCGCGCGCCTCCAGTTGCGCGTGGCCGCCGTCGGCAAGGGCCACGCTGACCCGGCCCTCGCCTTGCAAGCGCGCCCAGCCCTTGATCCACTGCACCTTGTGCTTGCGGAAGAGGAATTCGACGCCACGGGTCAGGGCGGCGACGCTCTCGTCCTTCTGCTTCATCATCTGCGCCAGGTCCAGTTCCGGGCTGACCCGGATGCCGAGCCGGGCGAACTCGCCGCCGCTCGCCGCGGCGTATAGCTCCGAGGCGTGCAACAGGGCCTTGGACGGCATGCAGCCGACGTTCAGGCAAGTCCCGCCGAGGGTTTCGCGACCCTCCACGCAGGCCACCTTCAGGCCTAGCTGGCCGGCGCGAATGGCAGCGTTGTAGCCCCCCGGACCGGCGCCGATCACGATCACGTCATAGCTTTCCATCATCCTGCTCCTCGGTTGTCCCGCCACGGCCCCCTCAGCGTAGGCGACGCCGGCGCAAATAGAGGAAACGCCGCGTAGAGGGACCGAAAGCGATTGTATTTCGCTCGTCATGCAAAGCTTATATGATGGCCGTAATTTTCCCGCAACCCTTTCCCACCACGACAGGAGCACCACCATGGAACAGCCCGGCCGCGAAGACCGCCTTAACGCCTGGATCGCCACCGAGCGGGCCGCCCGCGCCCGCCTCGGCGCCAGCGGAACCCTGGAGCTGGCGCAAGTCGCCGCGCTCTCCCCGCAGGAGTTCTTCGACCGCATCGGCAGCGGCGAGCTGCCCTGCCCGCCCTACGGCGAACTGGTCGACTTCGTTCCCATCGAGTGGTCCGAAGGGCGCTTCCTGTTCCAGGGCACCCCGGACCGCCGCCACTACAATCCGCTGGGTAGCGTGCACGGCGGCTACGCCGCGTCGCTGCTGGATTCCTGCATGGGCTGCGCGATCCATACCCGGCTCCAGGCCGGCCAGGGCTATACCACCACCGACCTGCGGATCAGCTACCTGCGCGCGCTGACCGACAAGGTCGGTCCGGTACGCGCCGAAGGCCGGGTGGTGCACCTCGGCCGCTCGACGGCGGTCGCCGAGGGCCGGTTGTACGATGTCGACGACCGTCTCTACGCCGTCGGCTCGACCACCTGCCTGGTCCTGCACATGGCCGGATGAACGCGGCTTCGCCAGGGAAGGCCGCCAGGCGTTAAGATGACGACCTGCATTCCAAGGTATCGAAGCCATGCGTTATCCCGAAGACCACAAGCAGAAGACCCGCCGGCGTATCGTCGAGGAGGCTGCCCGGCTGTTCCGCCAGGACGGCGTCGGCGCCACCGGGCTGCAACCGCTGATGAAGGCCCTGGGCCTGACCCATGGCGGCTTCTACGCGCACTTCAAGTCCAAGGACGACCTGGTGGAAACCGCGTTGCGGCATGCCGCGGCGCAACTCGACGAAGTCACCGCGCCCCTGGCGGAGGCGGAACGACCGCTGGCGCTGCTGATAGAGCAGTACCTGTCGCCGCGTCACCGCGATAACCCCGGCGCCGGCTGCCCGTTGCCGACCCTGTCGGCGGAACTCGGCCAGCGCGGCACGCCGAGCCCGACCACCGACAGCATCGTGCGCAAGCGCCTGGCGATGATCGAAGCGGCCCTGGAGGGCGAGGACGCAGGCGAGCGCGCCGTGCTGCTGCTCGCTTCGCTGGTCGGCGCGCTGCAACTGTCGCGCAGCGTGCAGGATGAGGCGCTGTCGCAACGGATACTGGAAGCGACGCGCAAGAAGCTGCTGGAGCAGATGGAGCGCTAGGGCCTCAGCCGAGGTAGCGCTCGGCCGGCCGCTGCCGCGACAGATTGGGCGCGAGCCTGGCCCGCGCCGTCATCAGCGCCTGCCAATCGGCCGCATCCGGCAACGACGGGATGGTCACCGCTTCACGCCGATCGAAACCGACCAGCGCCGCCTCCACCAGGTCCTCGACCTCCATCACCATCTCCGCGGGAATCCCGGCGATTCCGGTGCCGCTGCGCTCCCAGATCTCGGTGCGGGTGACGCCGGGCAGCACCGCCTGGACGTAAACGCCGCTGCCGGCCAGCTCGTGCTGCAGCGACTGGCTCAGGCTCAGCACGTAGGCCTTGGTCGCGCTATAGACGGCATTGAACAACTCCGGCGCCAGCGCCACCACCGAACCGAGATTGACGATGGCGCCGCCGCCACGCCGGCGGAACCCCTCCGCCGCACCGGCAGCCAGGCGGGTCAGGGCCACTATGTTGAGGGCGATCATCCGCTCCGCCCGGTCCATGTCGGCATCGGCCAGCGGACCGTTCATCGCCACGCCGGCGTTGTTCACCAGCAACGCGATCGAGGCGTCATCGCGCAACCGTCGCTCGACCCGCAACCTATCGTCGCGCTCGGACAGGTCGGCGCGCAGGATCTCCACCCTGACCCCGTGGGCTTGGCGAAGGCGATCCGCCAGGGCTTCCAGGCGTTGCCGGTCGCGCGCCACCAGCAACAGGTCGTGGCCACGGCGGGCCAAGTGCTCGGCGTAGGTCGCGCCGATTCCGGAAGAGGCGCCGGTGATCAGGGCGACGCCATTGCCAATCTGTTCGTTCATGTGGGTTCTCGCTGGAAAAAAGCCTGACCGCTGACAGCGGCTATTTATATTACACATTTAATATTATGATCGTAATTAAAACCGTCAAGCCTTTATCCGTTCCAACGAGCAGGGAAGGATGAGGAGAACCTTCATGCAACCGTCACGGAAAACGCCAATAAAAGGTCAGGACCCACGCCACCCCGACATGCCCTACCATGGCGTTGTCCATCGCGGGAGGATCATGCGTCATGTATCACGGTGAAAGACTCAATGCCTGGACCCACCTGATCGGTGCGGTCGCCGCCTGCACCGGCGCCGTCTGGCTGACGGTCCAGGCGAGCCTCAACGGCAGTCCGTGGAAGATCGTCGGGGTCGGCGTCTACGGCGTCACCCTGACGCTGCTCTACAGCATCTCGACCGCCTACCACAGCGTGCGCGGGCGAGCGAAGGTGGTGATGCGCAAGCTCGACCACCTGTCCATCTACCTGCTGATCGCCGGCAGCTACACGCCTTTCTGCCTGGTCACGCTGCGCGGTCCCTGGGGCTGGACGCTGTTCGGCATCGTCTGGGGCCTGGCCGTGCTCGGCATGCTCCAGGAGATCAAGCCACGCTCCGAGGCGCGGGTGCTGTCGGTGGTGATCTACGCGGTGATGGGCTGGATCGTGCTGATCGCGGTGAAACCGCTGCTCGCCGCCCTCGGCAGCGCCGGCTTCACCTGGCTGGCGGCCGGCGGCGTGCTCTATACCGTAGGGATCGTCTTCTATGCCTATGACCACCGCTTCCGCCACTGGCATGGCATCTGGCACCTGTTCGTGATCGCCGGCAGCCTCCTCCACTTCGTGGCGATCTGGCGCTACGTACTCTAGGCGCGGTCCGGCGCGAAGCAGCGGGGAGCCGGTCGCGCCGGAGGCTCAGCCCTTCTTCGTCCGCGACAGCGCGATGCACGCCACCACGATCAGCACGCCGCCGGCGATGGTCAGCGCGTCCGGCACCTCGCTCCAGAACAGCCAGCCCCAGCCGGCGTTGAAGACGATGCCGATATAGCGGGTCACCGCAACGATGGTCGCGCTCTCGTGACTGAAGGCGCGGGTTAGGAACACCTGGCCGAGCAGCGACACCACCCCGATGGCCAGCAGCAGCCCCCACTCGCGCAGCGTCGCCGGCACCACGAAGTCGTTCCACATCAGCGGGATGGCCACCAGGGTGGCCACCGCCAGGAAGTAGAAGACGATCTCGTAGGTATGGTGCCGCGCGCTCAGTTGGCGGATCGCCACCGAGGCACCGGCGGCGAACACCGCGCTGAGCAGGCCGACCACGGCGTATACCGAGTAGCTGGAATAGCTGAACGGCTTGACGATCATCAGCGCGCCGAGCACCACCACCAGCAACAGCCAATAGACCGCCCGGGGAATCCGCTCGCCGAGGAACAGCGCGGAGAAGAGGATGACGAAGAACGGCGACATGTGCGCCAGGATGCTCGCGTCCGCCAGCGGGATGTGGGCGATGGCGTAGAAATAGCAGACCAGGTACAGCGCCCCCATCACCCCGCGCACCAGCAGCATCGGCACGCCCTGGCGCGACAGGGCGACACCGGCCTGGCGCATCAGCAGGTAGATCAGCAGGGTACCGATGGCGCTGCGGAAGAACACGATCTCGGCAGCCGGCAGGGTGGCGCTGGCTTCCTTGACCAGGGCGTTCATCACGCTGAAGGTGAAGGACGCCAGCACCGCCAGCAGCACCCCGCTCTTCAGCAGGTCGAGCACCACTGGCGATAGATGGCGTCCGCCGCCGGACGGCTGTCGATCGGATACAGGCTTGGATGGCACTGGCTCGCTCCTTGGCAATCGATGAATCGGGACACGGCGTTCTCGTAGCTCGCCAGCAGGCTGCGCGCCTGCGGCATGGCCAGGTCGAAGTGGGCGGCCAGCGCGACGATCAGCGCCAGCTTGCGATAGTCCTCCAGCGGCACCCGCGGGAGCCGCCAGAGTCCATCCTCGTCGCGACTGACGCGGCGGAACGGCACTGCGGAAAAGTCGAAGTGGCGACCCTGCTCGTCGGCCGGAGAGAACGGATCGACCAGCAACGCCGCGTAGCGCACGAACAGCAGGTATTCCTGGCGCTCGGCGCCGGCCTCGGCGAAGCCGTCGATGGCCGCGCGCGGCAGCATCGTCTCGTGCACCGGGTAGTTGTCGTCGTTGAGGAACCGCAGCAGGTTCAACGGCTCGGCGCCCATCCGCCGCAACAGTTCGCTCAGCTCGCACCACAGCCGCCGCATGGCGCCGATGGCCCCGGGGGTGATAGGTCCCTCCGGGTAGAGCTTGTACATGAAACCGGGCGGCCCCTGCTCGGAAAGTATCCGGGCGAGGGCGAACTCGCCGAGAAAGAACGGACTGTGCACGTAGGTGGTGACGTTGCGGCCCTCCGCCGCTTCCGGCGTCGCCAGGGGTACTACCTCAACCCCGCTGCCGGCCAGGACTCGCCGCCAGGTCTCCCGCGCCGGGCAGTCCGGCCGGCTGGAGCCCAGGTAGACCCTGCGCTTGACCGCCTTGGTCAGGGCCCGCAGCGGTTGTGTCTCGTCGATCACCTTGGTCGCCGCGTAGTAGCTGGACAGACTCAGCACGGTCGCCTGGCACCCCGCCGGCAGGGCGCTGCGCACCAGCAGGTTGGCGCCGATGAAGGCGGACACCAGCAGCAGCGTGCGCACCCCGCCGAGTCGCTCCCAGGGCAACCCGCGGACCACGTCCAGGTAACTGTCGGCCGGCACGCAGAGCACCAGGGTCTGCCAATCGTCGCGAAGCTCAGCGGGGTCCTGGTGGAAGACGTCCAGCGCGGCGTTGCCGGACAGCCAGCGATGCTGCCCCTGCCCTTCCAATTGCAGGCAGGCGCCGCGCGCCAGGGCCTCGGCGATCCGCTGGCTGCGCCGGCCGGGATGGTTCAGCGCGCCGAGGCGACCGGCACCGTGGCGGCGCAGGTCCAGCGCGACCTGGATCGCCACCGCGCCCAGACCGACCAGCAGGACGTTGCCCAGGCTCTCATCAGCGGCGTTCATCGACCGGCCTTCTCCAGGATCAGGGTGTCGTACAGCGGCTGGCTGACCCGCTCCGCGCAAACCCGCCAGCCCTCCAGTTCGGCCGGCTCAACCGGGTAGTTGAACAGTCCCTTGATGCCGCTGCCGTGACGCAGCAGGACCTTGGCGTCGGCGCGCATGACCTGGCGGATCTGCGCCAGTACCGCGCTTTTCTGCTGCACCAGCGAAGCGATCAGGAAATGCGTGGCATCGCGGGAAAACGCCAGTTCCGCCGGCGGCAGCGAGGAAAACTGCATGCGCGCCTCCAGCCCCTGGCAGCGGGCGATCTCGCGGGCATAGCCCAGGGCCTCCTCGTCGATGTCCAGGCAGCACAAATGTGCGCCGACCTCCCGCGCCAGCACCAGGGCCGAGGTCGGCAGGGCACCGGAGCCGACGAACAGGACCCGTGCATCGGCATCTATCCCGGCGCTGTCGAGTTCGCCGCGGATGGATTCCAGCAGGCTACCCAGGTAGCGGCCCATCTCGCCGGGTTCATGCAGCACGCCCTGGCAAAGGTGCTTCTCCAGTTCGCAGAGGGCCTGCACCGCCGCGTCGCGCAGGCGCAGGCCGAGCGCCTGCAACGCAGGGTCGTCCGAATCGGCCTGCCACTGCGCCCGGCTGCAATCCTCCCCGATCAGTCCGCTCAGACGGTCGAGCTTGCGCCTGAGGATCTCGTAGCAGCCGCAACACTCGCGGGCATAGACGGTGAGCAGGCGAATCTCGCATTCCAGTTCGCGGAGGGTTTCCAGCAGCGGTGTGCGTCCTTGCATGGCATGGCTTCCTGGCGGCAGTAGAGGGCTCAGTAGTTCAGGGTCAGGCTCATGGTCAGGTTGCGCGGCTCGCCGGGGGCGACCCAGACGTTGTTATAGGAACGCTCGTAGTAGCGACGATCGAAGAGGTTGTTGACGTTCACCCCGAGGGTCGCATTGCTCGCCAGCGGATAGTGCGCGAGCAGGTCGACGGTGGTGTAGGCCGGCAGTTCGAAGCCGCTGTCGCTGCTGTCGCCGGCGCGCTCGCCGACATAGTTGAGCGCCGCGCCGGCGTCGGCGCCGTGCAGCCAGCCTTCGCGGAACTCGTAGACGCCCATCAGGCTGCCGCTGTGCTTCGGCACGTTGAGCAGGCGGCTGCCACGGGCGATGTTCTCGTCCTTGGTCACTTCGGCGTCGATATAGGCGTAGGCGCCGATCAGCCGCAACTGCTCGGTGAGCTGGCCGCTGAACTGCAGGTCGAAGCCGTGGCTGCGCGCCTCGCCGGCGGTCTGCTGGTAACCGGGATTGCTCGGGTCGGCGGTGAGCACGTTCTTCTTTTTCAGGTGGAACGCGGCGAGGGTCATGCCCAGCCGGCCATCGAGCAGGTCGAGCTTCACCCCCGCCTCGTAGCCGCGCCCCTCCTCCGGGTCGAAGGCCTTGCCGGCCATGTCGGTACCGCCATTGGGCTTGAAGGATTTCGAGGCGTTGGCGAACAGGCCGACCTCCGGGGTCGCCTGGTACAGCACGCCGATGCGCGGGGTGGCGGCACGCTGGGTCTGCTGCGAGCTGGTGTCGCGGAAGCGGCCATTGTTCAGGCGCGTGGCGTTCATGTCCTGGCGGTAGCGGTCGAAGCGCACGCCGAGCAGGCCGCGCCATTTCTCGTTGAACTCGATCTGGTCCTGCAGGTTGAGGGCCATCGCGTCGACTTCCTCGTGGTTGCGGTCGTCGCGTCCGAAGGGTGGTTTCGGCTGGCCGTAGACCGGCCGGCGGATGTCGATGGCATAGGGGTTGCGCGACGGGATGCTACGCAGGATCAGTTCGTCGTTGTGGTAGCGCTCGTACTCCAGGCCCATCAGCAACTGGTGGCGGATCGAGCCGGTATGGAGATCGCCGAGCAGGTCGAGCTGGGTGATGCTGTCGTGCCACTCGAAGTCGCGGTAGCGGTACTCCCGGCGCAGGGTGTAGCCGTCGGCGGCGAGGCTGGAGTTCTCCGAGGCGTAGCCGTCCAGGTGGCCATGCTTGTAGTGGCTGGCCAGGCGCAGGCTCCACTGCTCGTTGAAGTGATGGCGCAGGGTGGCCTGGAGGGTTTCGTTGTTGTTGTCGATCTTGCCGTCGTCCGGCTCGCCGAAGAACCGCGAGCGCGGCAGGCTGCCCAGGTGGTTGTGCGGCGCCACGGTGCCGCGGTCGAAGACCTGGCGGTTGCGCACCACCTCGGCTTCCACCAGCAACGAGGTGTCCGGGTCCAGTTGCCAGCTGAACGATGGCGCCACCAGCAGGCGCTGGCCGTCGGCGTAGTCGCGGAAGCCCTTGCTGTCCTCCACCGCCAGGTTCATCCGGTAGAGCAGGTCGCCCTCTTCGTCCAGCGGCGTGTTCAGGTCCAGGGTCGAGCGGTAGCGGTCCCAGCTGCCGGCGCTGGCATGCAAGCGGGCGAAGCGCTCGGCCTGGGGCTTCTTGGTCACCAGGTTCACCGTGCCGCCGGGATCGCCGCGCCCGTACAGGCTGGAGGCCGGTCCCTTGAGGATTTCCACGCGCTCGATGGTGGCGCTGTCCGGGGCGTTCATATAGCCGCGGTTGGCGCTGAAGCCGTCGCGGTAGAACTCCGAAGTGGTGAAGCCACGGACGTTGTACTCGAACATCGTCAGGCCGCCGAAGTTGTTCTGCCGCGAGACCCCGCCGGCGAAGTCCAGCGCCCGTTCGATACGAGCGCTGTCAAGGTCGTCGAGCACCTGGCGCGGCACCACGCTGATGGCTTGCGGGATGTCCTCGATACGGGTGTCGGTGCGCGTCGCGCTGGCCGACCGATTGGCCCGGTAGCCCTGCACCGGGCCCTCCGCGCGCTCCGCTTCGGCGGTGACAGTGAGGACCTCAAGCTCTGCGGGACTTTCCGTTTCCGCCCAGAGCGCCGGACTGCTGCAACCGAGGCCGACACCGAGGACAAGCGACACACTGACTCTCATGGGAAATCGCACCAGAAAAGAAATGATATACTATAACGCTACCAGTTCGATTCCGGCCTCGCAATACAATGCCCGGCTCTATCTCGCTTCTCGCCGCCAGGCTGTGATACTCATCCCTCTTTTCCGACGACCAGCCCAGCCATGCCCAACTCCATCTCCAATTCCTCCCGCCTGCACAGCATCGACGCCCTGCGCGGCCTGGTGATGCTGTTCATGCTGCTCGACCATGTCCGCGAGACCTTTTTCCTGCACCGCCAGGTCGGCGACCCGATGGACGTCGCCAGCACCGAGCCGGCGCTGTTCCTCAGCCGCACCCTGGCGCACCTGTGCGCGCCGGTGTTCGTCTTCCTCACCGGCCTGTCGGCATTCCTCTACGGCGAGAAGCACCAGGGACGCCGGGCGGTCTCGGCGTTCCTGTTCAAGCGCGGGTTGTTCCTGGTGGCGTTGGAACTGACCCTGGTGAACTTCGCCTGGACCTTCCAGTTGCCGCCGACGGTGATCTATCTCCAGGTGATCTGGGCGATCGGCCTGAGCATGCTCGCCCTGGCCGCCCTGCTCTGGTTGCCGCGCCCTCTGCTCGCGGCGCTCGGCGTGCTGCTGGTGGCCGGCCACAACCTGCTCGATCCGCTGCATTTCGCTCCCGGCTCGGCCTGGCACCTGCCGTGGGCGGTGCTCCACGACCGCGGCTGGATCGAAGCGGGCGACGCCCTGCGCCTGCGCACCTCCTACCCCCTGCTGCCGTGGATCGGTGTGATCGCCCTGGGCTATGCCGCAGGCAACTGGTTCAGCGGCGCCACGCCGGCGACCACGCGCCGACGCTACCTGCTGGCGGGCGGTGGCGGGCTGCTGCTCGGCTTCATCCTGCTGCGCCTGCTCAACGGCTATGGCGAGAAACCCTGGGCCTTCGGCGAGACGCCGGCGATCACCCTGATGGGCTTCTTCAACGTCACCAAGTATCCGCCGTCGCTGCTGTTCCTCGCCCTCACCCTGGGAATCGGCCTGCTGCTCCTGGCCTGGTTCGAACGCCTGGACTGGAGCGGTCGCGGCAAGGCCCTGGTGGCGTTCGGCGGAGCGCCGATGTTCTTCTACCTGCTGCATCTCTACCTACTGAAGCTGCTGTACCTGCTGGCGCTGGCGATCTGGGGCGCCAACCGGGGCGACTACTTCGGTTTCTCCTCGGTGCCGGCGCTATGGCTGTGCAGCATCCTGCTGGCCGTGGCGCTGTACCCGGCGGTGAACTGGTTCGCCGGTTTCAAGGCGCGGCGGCGGGATATCGCCTGGTTGAAGTACTTCTGAGGCGCGGAGCATCCAGGAGCCGCTGAAAAAGTCCGGCCCTTCCCCCACGGGTAGGACGAATGACGCGAAGCGTTATCCGCCGGACACAGCAGGCAACCACGCCGACGTCCACCGCCGGCAGGGAAGCGGAAATGAAGGGGTTGCGCGGAATTCCCACATAACGAGCAGGATCTGAAACGAAATGGCCGGCGGGCGCCTCGCGCCAGCCGGCCATTGCCTGGTTCGCTTCCCGTCGCCGACGGGCTAGCCAGTCAGGACAGGTACGCCGAGCGGGTCAGCCCCAGGCGCAGCGCATCCAGGTACTGGTTGCGCTCGCGGGCGGTGAGCTTGGCCCCGGCGACCTTGTCGCGGTAGAGGGTCATCAGTTCCTCCGGCGACAGGTGCACGTAGCGCAGCATGTCCTCGATGGTGTCGTGGGTCTCGATGCCGGCGTGATAGATGCCGCCGTCTGCGCGCTGGTAGACGTTCACCGAGTCGGTGTCGCCGAACAGGTTGTGCATGTCGCCGAGGATCTCCTGGTAGGCGCCGACCAGGAACACCCCGATCAGGTAGTCCTCGCCCTCCTTCACCTCGTGCACCGGCAGGCTGGTCTCGATGCTCTGCTCGTCGACGTACTGGGTGATCTTGCCGTCGGAGTCGCAGGTCAGGTCCTGCAGTACCGCGCGCCGATCCGGCTCCTCGCCCAGGCGGTGCAGCGGCAGGATCGGCAGCACCTGGCCGATGGCCCAGGTATCCGGCAGGCTCTGGAACACCGAGAAGTTGCAGATGTACTTGTCGGCGAGCTTGTCGTTGAGTTCGTCGAGGACCTGCCGGTGGGAGCGCTGGCGGGCCTTGAGCTGGTTGTGCAGGCGCCGGCAGATAGCGAAGTAGCACTGCTCGGCGAGGGCTTTCTGCGCCAGGCTGATCTTGCCGTCGGCATACTGCGCGGCGGCGTCGCCGATGTAGTGGGTGGCGCGCCAGTAGGTTTCGGTGACCATCTCGGCATCGGTCGGGCCGAGCAGTTCGGCCAGCCAGCGGACGATCTCCGGCTGCTCGTCGAGATCGACGATCTTCGGCACGTCGTCGTTGTGCCGCTCGACGTCGGTGACCTGGGTGATCAGCACCGCATGGTGCGCGGTCAGCGCCCGGCCGCTCTCCGAGAAGATGTGCGGGTGCGGCAGGCCCTGGGCGTCGCAGAACTCCTTGAGCATGCCGACCACCACGCCGGCATAGTCATCGATGTCGTAGTTGATCGAGCTGGCGTTGCGCGAATGGGTGCCGTCGTAGTCGACGCCGAGGCCACCGCCGACGTCGATATGATCCACCGGCAGGCCGAGCGCGCGCAGCTCGCCGTAGTAGCGGATGGCTTCCTTGAAGCCGTGCTGGTAGTCGGCCAGGTTGGCGATCTGCGAGCCCATGTGGAAATGCAGCAGGCGCACGCCCTGGTCGAGTCCGGCCTGGCGGAAGCGCTCGACCACCGACAGCAGCTGGGCGGCGGAAAGGCCGAACTTGGCCTTCTCGCCACCGGTGTCTGCCCACTTCGACGAAGCCAGCGAGGACAGCCGCACGCGCAGGCCGACCTGGGGCTGCACGCCGACGTTGGCGGCCTCCTCGATCACCAGCTGCACCTCGGATTCCTTCTCGATCACGATGAACACGTTGTGCCCGAGCTTCTGTCCCATCAGCGCCAGCTTGATGAACTCGCGGTCCTTGTAGCCGTTGCAGACGATGGTGCCGCCCTTCGGGGCCAGCGCCAGCACCGCCATGAGTTCCGGCTTGGAGCCTGCCTCCAGGCCGATGGAGACGTTCTCGGTGGCGATGATGTTCTCCACCACCGCTTCCTGCTGGTTGACCTTGATCGGATACAGCGCGGTATAGCGGCTCTGGTATTCGAGGCGCTCGATGTTCGCGTCGAAGGCGCCGGTGAGCTTGCGCACGCGGTCCTGCAGGATATCCGGGAAGCGCACCAGCAGCGGCAGGCTCAGGCCCGCCTCGCGCAGCTGGCCGACCAGCTCGTAGAGATCGATGGGCGTCGAGTCGGCGCCCTGCGGACGCACTTCGACATTGCCGCCATCGTTGATGGCGAAATAACCCGCACCCCAGTGGCGGATGCCGTATACGCCGCGGCTGTCGGCCACGGTCCAGTTGCTGCCATCGTCTTTGCGAGTCCGTCGAGCGGCCATGCGCGGTGATCTCCTCAATGTTCGGGGTCGGGCGGGCGCCGGGATCTCCGGATGGCCCTGGGCCGGCACGCCTGTGGTGGAGGCTAGCCGGAGGATGTGACGTTGCCGTGTTGACCGCCACACTGGGCGGTAGTTTAGGAAAGCCGAGGAAATCCGCTCATGCGGGTATCCGCAGTCTCCCATCTAGGGAAAGGGCTGGCGCGGCCTTCGCGGTGCCGGACCTGCCCGCTCTCTGCAGGGGAGAATGCGGTCAGCCGCCGGACTTCTTCGCCTTGAAACCGCGCTTGAGGAGTTCGTCGATCAGCAGTTCGACATGCTCGCCCTGGATCTCCACCACGCCGTCCTTGAGACTGCCGCCAGTGCCGCAGCGCCGCTTCAGCGCGCTGGCCAGCTCCTTGAGCGCATCGCCGGCGAGCGGCAGGCCACTGATGGTGGTCACCGTCTTGCCGCCGCGGCCCTTGGTCTCGCGGCGCACGCGCGCGATCCCGTCGCCGGCAGGCGCTACGGCCTGCCCGCAGATGCAGGCGTCTTTGGGTTGCTGGCAGTCCGGGCAATGCCGGCCGCCATCCGTGGAATACACCAGCCCGCCGAGGGCGGACAGGGACGAAGCTTTTTTGACCACCGGGCGTTTCCCCCAGAATGGCCTCGACGGGCCAGGTCAACAACGATGGCCGGCGGGAGCCGACCGCGACGCCCCACTCAGGCAGGGGCTGCGCAGGGGCGGCATGGGGACCGCCCGAAAAGGTCGCGCAATTTAGCAGCATTGCGAGCAAATGCTAAGAGCGAAAATGCGCCATTGATCGGTGAAATGGCGACATCCGCGGCTCAGGCATCCAGGTACAGGCGCAACGCCTGCAGGGAATCGGGGCAGTACGGCAGGCTGCGAGCCTCTTCCAGCGCCAGTTCGGGACGGATGAAGCGGGCTTCGGAGATTTCCTCCGCCTGCAGACGCAAGGGCGCATCGGAGACGGCGGAAAACACCGCGCACCAGAGCCGGTTGCCCGGTTCGTCGAAGAAGAAGCGGCCATGTTCGCGCAGGACCGCGTCGCGGATTCCCAGCTCTTCCTCCAGTTCGCGGGCGGCGGAGTCGGCGTAGGGCTCGCCGGCCTGGACCATGCCGCCGGCGGCGAGGTCCCAGTACCCCGGATAGACCGCCTTGCTCAGGGTCCGGCGCTGCACGCACAGCTCGCCGGCGGAGTTGAACAGCAGGATGAAGGTGCCGCGACCGATCAGCCCGCGCTCGCGCAGCTCCGCGCGCGGCAGGCTACCGAGCGGGCGGTCCTGCTCGTCGACCCAGGCGATGAGTTCGGCGTCGGAGGCGGCCCGGTGGGCCACCTCTTCGGCGCTGATCGGCGCGGCCATGGGTCAGCCCTGGGAAAGCAGCTGGCGCAGGTCGATCACCGCGGCGTTGGCGCGGGAAATGTAGTTGGCCATCACCAGCGAGTGGTTGGCCAGGATGCCGTAGCCGCTGCCGTTCAGCACCATCGGGCTCCACAGCGGCTCCTGCGCGGCCTCCAGCTCGCGGATGATCTGCCGCACGCTGACCGTGGCGTTCTTTTTCGCCAGCACGTCGGCGAAGTCGACCTCGATGGCGCGCAGCAGGTGCGACAGCGCCCAGGCCTGGCCACGGGCCTCGTAGAAGACGTTGTCGATCTGCAGCCAGGGGGTTTCCTGGACTACTTCCTCGACCTTGGGCGCCTCGCCCGGCTGTACTTCTTCGGGGTTCTTGATGTTGGTGTTCAGCTTGACCCGGCCGACGCTCGCCGACAGGCGCTGGGACAGCGAGCCCAGGCGGGTGGCGACGTCGCCCAGCCAGTTGTTCAGGTTGTCGGCGCGGGCATAGAACTGCGCGTTGGGCTGGTTCGGGTCGGACAGGCGGGCCAGGTAGCGGTCCAGCGACTTGATGCCTTCCTGGTACTCCGACTCGGACGCCGGCAGCGCCCAGCTCTTGTTGTCGAAGTTGAAGCGCGGCTCGGCGCGAGCCAGGTCGGCGTCCTCGGTGGACTGCGACTGCGAACGGGCGAAATCCTTGCGCAGCGCCCGGCTGATGTCACGCACCTGGACCAGCACGCCATACTCCCAGCTGGGCATGTTGTCCATCCAGATGCCCGGCGGGAAGATGTCGTTGGAGATGTAGCCGCCCGGCTTGGTCAGCAGGGTGTCGACCACTTCCTTGAGGGTCTCCACCGTGGTGTAGCCGGTGACCATCTGCCGCCCGGCGCGCTCGGCGGCGGCCTGGGCGTCCTGCTGCACGGGGAACAGGTCGGGTTCCTGGCTCCAGTACCAGCCGACCAGCATCGCCACCAGCAGGTAGACGCCCAGCAGGCCTCCCACCACGCGCACCAGCCAGGGGCCGCCGAAGTAGGTACGCACATCATCCACGGAATTGTCCACGCGATCGCGCATGGTCCCACGACGCTTCTTCCAGTCCAGCATGGCAAGGGTCCTTAAAACAGCTCGATAGATGGGGGATTGGACCATGGCGAACGCGTTCCGTGCCAAGCGCCAACCCTTCCAGGACGCCGAAAACCTCGGCATCGTCGGCTTTCAGCGTAGTGGAAGCCGGTTTTGTGCCGGAATGCTCAGTGAGAATTTTCCGAAACAGGCATAAGCATGCCGTAGTCCGTCGCACAAAGGCACCCACCAACAGGTGGGGATGACATTTGGAAAAGAAAAGGCTCCTCTCGTCAGCCGCCCAACGGCCGCTGGCTTTCATGGCGATAGATGATAGCATAGAGCCATCATTCGCAGCGACGCTCTGCCGCGAAGACCACGAAAGAAGCGCGTCATGATGACCGAGCACGATGACCCGACCCTGGACCGCCTGAAGCACCACTTCGCCCAGCGAGTGATCAACCAGGCGCGCCAGGTTCTGGAGGTCTGGCAACGCCTGACCCGCGCGGAGTGGAACAGCGACGGCATGGAAGAACTGGCCGACGCCACCCTGCGCCTGCAGCGCTACGCCGAACGCTTCGAGCAAGCCGAGCATGCCCAGCTGGCCGGTGCCATCGACCGTACCCTGGACGTCGTCGAGGCCAACCGCGGCCGGCTTTCCAGCGAGTCGATCAGCGAACTCAACCAGTTGATGCAGCGCCTGTCGCGCACCGGCCTGCGGCATGGCGACCAGCTCGAGCACACCGTCCTGCCGCCATTGCGCAAACCGGTCTACCTGGCACTGAAGGACCGCGAACGCGCCGAGCGCCTGGCCCAGCAACTGGAGTTCTTCGGTCTGCAGGCGCTGAGCTGCGAGACCGCCGACGCCTTCCGCGCCAGCATGCGCGAACGCTACCCGGCGGCGATCGTCATGGAAGTCGACTTCGCCGGCCCCGACATGGGCCTGCGACTGGCCAGCGAGGCCCAGGCCGGCCTCGAACACAAGCTGCCGGTGCTGTTCTTCAGCGACAGCGAGACCGACACCCCGACCCGCCTGGCCGCAGCCCGCGCCGGCGGCCAGGAATTCTTCACCGGCACCCTGGACGCCTCCAGCGTGCTGGAAAAGATCGAGACCCTCAGCCGCCTGAGCTTCTACGAACCCTACCGGGTACTGATCGTCGACGACTCCCGGGCCCAGGCGCTGCACACCGAGATGGTCCTCAACAGCGCCGGGATCATCACCCGCGCGCTCACCGAGCCGCTGTCGGTGATGGCTGAGCTGAGCGACTTCCAGCCCGACCTGATCATCCTCGACATGTACATGCCCGAGTGCCTGGGCACCGAGTTGGCCAAGGTGATCCGCCAGCACGAACGCCACGTCAGCGTGCCGATCATCTACCTGTCCGCCGAGGACGACCTGGACAAGCAGCTGGACGCCATGAGCGAAGGCGGCGACGACTTCCTCACCAAGCCGATCCGCCCGCGCCACCTGATCGCCACCGTGCGCACCCGCGCCAGCCGCGCGCGCAGCCTGAAGGCGCGGATGGTGCGCGACAGCCTGACCGGCCTGTACAACCACACCCATACCCTGCAACTGCTCGAGGATGCCCGCCTGCGCGCGCGTCGCGATGGCCGTCCGCTGAGCTTCGCGATGCTCGACATCGACCACTTCAAGCAGGTCAACGACCGTTTCGGCCACCCCATGGGCGACCGGGTGATCAAGGGCCTGGCGCTGTTTCTCAAGCAGCGCCTGCGCAAGACCGACCACATCGGCCGCTATGGCGGCGAGGAGTTCGCCGTGGTCCTTCCGGACACCGATCTGGACGCCGCGCGCCTGGTGCTCGACGAGATTCGCCAGCGCTTCGCCGAGATCCACTACCCGGCGCAACCGACCGACCTGCGCTGCACCTTCAGTTGCGGCATCGCCGAGCTGACCCCGGACCTCGATATCAAGAGCATGGCCAAGCAGGCCGACGAAGCGCTATACCGGGCCAAGCACGGCGGACGCAACCGGATCGAGGTATATCGTCCCGACGCCCGGTAATGGCTCTTTGTCATCACCCGGTAACCAAACGGAAATAACCTGCGGTCTCGCCGCTCCGTAGTCGGACGAGACCCGCCATGCGCCTCAAGCAACTCACCAATCTCAACACCCTGCTCCTGCTCACCGTCTGCCTCGCCCTGGGAATCACCCTGTGGTGGTCGCAACGCGCCATGGAGCGCCCGTTCCAGTTGCTCGACCAGTACCTGGAGCTGTCGCAGCGCTTCGACGAACAGGTCGCGCGCAACGTCCGCCAGTACCTCGGCAGCGGCGACGCCGTACGCCAGCAGGCCGCGCTGCAGGCCCTGGAAAGCCTCGCCGAGGCCTTGCCGGAGCTACCGCCGGACCTCGCCCGGACCCTCGCGCCAAGCCTCGCGGAGTTGCGCGAATTCAGCGCCGGCGATCTGCTCGCCGCCGGCAAGCTCGCCGGCGACCCGCAGGGCCTGCTGCTACAGGCCGAGCGCGACCTCGCCGGCAACCTGGAACAATGGTCCGCCTACCTGGATGCCGCGACGGAGCAGCCCCAGGCCGGCGCCTACCGCACCCCGCTGCTGCTCGCCAGCCTGCACCTGACCCGCCTCAGCCTGGCCCGCGCCAAGCTGGTGGAAAGCGCCAACCCGGCCCTGGCCGGCGACGTCGAGCGCGAACTGGCCAACCTGCGCGAGCAGGCCGGGCGGATCGAGGCCTTGCCGTTGCTCGGCGTGCTCGACGAACAGCGCTCGGCCAGCGACGACTTCGCCGCCATGATGGGGCTGGCCGGCGACGCCGAGGCTGGCGCCGGCAATGCCGAAGACCGCGGCGTGGCGCTGCGGCGCGAACTCGCCAGCCTGCTGCAACGCTATCCGGACGAGTTGCGCCGCACCCGCGACCTGATCGAGCGTCGCCAGCAACTGTCCGCCGACACCGGCGCCAAACTGGACGCGGTGCGCCAGGCCCTGGCCACCCTGGAGCCGCAGGTGCGCGGCGAGCGCCAGCGCCTGCAAAGCCAGGTACGCCTGATCCAGGGTGGGATGATCGCCCTGATCCTGCTCATCGCCCTCGCCATCGACAGCCTGCAAAGGCGCCTGGCACGGGTCCTCGGGCAACTGGTGCCGGCGCTCTCGGCCTGGGCCGACGGCGACTTCTCACGCCCCATATCCCTGCGTACCCGCACCGAGGACCTGCGCAACCTGGAAGATTCGCTGAACCGCCTGCGCAGCTTCCTCGCCGAGCTGGTCGGCGCGATCCACCGCCGCGCCGAACAGGTCGCCGGCAGCAGCCAGACCCTGGCCGAGGTCAGCAGCGGCCTGCACGCCGGGGTCGAGCGCCAGGCCGGCGATACCGGGCAGATCCGCGACGCCCTCGGCGACATGGAAGCGGCGATCCAGCAGGTCGCCGGAGACGCCAGCCAGACCGCCGACGCCAGTCGCAGCGCAGGCCAGGCAGTGGAGCACGGCCAGCGGGTGATCGGCGAGAGCCTGGGCGGCCTGCGCGAGCTGGTCGACGAGGTGCAGGGCAACGCCCAGTCGATCGAGCGCCTGGCCGAGGAGTCGGCGACCATTGGCAGCGTGCTGACGGTGATCCGCTCGATCGCCGAACAGACCAACCTGCTCGCCCTCAATGCCGCCATCGAGGCCGCCCGCGCCGGCGACCAGGGCCGTGGCTTCGCCGTGGTCGCCGAGGAAGTCCGCTCGCTGGCCCAGCGCACCGCCGGCGCCACCGAGGAGATCCAGCAGCTCATCGGCCGCCTGCAACAGGCCGCGCGGCAATCGGTGGAGGCCATGCGCAGCCAGGTCGAGCATGCCGAACGCACCGCCGAACAGGCCGGCGCGGCAGAGGGCGCACTGGACGAAGTGGTCGCCGCGATCCATACCATCGGCGTGATGGCCGAACGCATCGCCGAAGGCTCGACCCAGCAGAGCCAGGCGGTCGGCGAGATTCGCTCGCACAGCGAACGCATCCACGCCCTGGGCGGGGAAAATCTGCGGCTGATCGGCCATAGCCGCGAACAGGGCGAGCAACTGCGGCAACTGGGCGGCGACCTGCGCACCACGGTGCAGGCCTTCCGCCTGTGACCCTGCGGCGACGTGCCGCAAGGCGCCAGGGGAACCGTCTGGCTTCGCACCGGTCGGATACCGCTCAGCGGAACCGGGGCAGGACCTGATCAGCCGCACGGGGCTCGATCGGGCCCGGCTTTCCGCTATCATTCCGGCTTTTGATCCGACGAGATATCCATGCGCCGCCTGCTGACCCTGATCCTCCTGCTGGTCGCCCTGCCCGCCGGCGCGGGCCTGTTCGACAGCCGTCCCGGCGCCTCCCTCGGCGGCGGCCTCGATGGCGGCGGCTTCCTCAAGGTCGACCAGGCGTTCAAGCCCAGCGTCGAGCGCAGCGACGCGCAGCACGTGCTGCTGCGCTTCGTCAACGCCGAGGGCTACTACCTCTACCGCCACCGCTTCCAGTTCAAGGTCGAGCCAGCCCAGGTCAGCCTCGGCCAGGTGCAGCTGCCGGCGGGCAAGCAGCACCACGACGAGTACTTCGGCGATACCGAGGTCTACTACAACATCGTCGACCTGGAGATTCCCCTGAACAACCCGGCCCGGCAGCCCTATACCCTGGTGGTGACCTACCAGGGCTGCGCCGACAAGGGCCTCTGCTACCCCCCGGAAACCAGGCGCTTCGACATCGACGGCGGTGCCGCGACGCCAGCCACGAACGACGCGGCCAGCAAGGACCCGCTCGAACACAAGGGCAAGCGCAGCCTGCTGTTCTTCTTCCTCGCCGGCCTGACCCTGACCTTCACCCCCTGCGTGCTGCCGATGCTGCCGATCCTCTCCGGAGTGGTCCTGCGCGGCCGGCCGGGCGGTGGTCGCGGCTTCGTCCTGTCGCTCGCCTACGTGCTGCCGATGGCGCTCTGCTTCGCCCTGCTCGGCGCGCTGATGGGCATGTTCGGCGCCAGCCTCAATCTCCAGGCGCAATTGCAGTCGCCCTGGGTACTGGTGCCATTCGCGGCGTTCTTCGCGCTGTTCGCCGTGGCCATGTTCGGCTTCTTCGAGCTACGCCTGCCCGGCTTCATCCGCGAACCGCTCGACCGCCTGGCCGGCGATGCGCGCGGCGGCTCGATCCTCGGCGCGGCCACCCTCGGCGTGCTTTCCAGCCTGCTGGTCTCGCCCTGCGTCTCCGCCCCGCTGGCCGCCTCGCTGCTCTATATCAGCGCCAGCGGCGATGCCTGGGGGGGCGGCCTGCAACTGTTCGCCCTCGGCCTGGGCATGGGTACGCCGCTGGTGGTCTTCGGCGCCGGCGGCGGCGCCCTGCTGCCCAAGAGCGGAGCCTGGATGAACGGCGTGCGCAACGCCTTCGGCGTGCTGTTGCTGGCGGTCGCCGTGTGGCTGCTGGAGCGGGTGGTGTCCGGCCCGGTGGCGCTGATGCTCTGGGGCATGCTCGCCGGCGGCGCCGGCCTGGCCCTGGGCGCCCTCGAATTCACCCCGAAGAGCGCCGCACGCCGCCTGCTGCAACTGCTTGGCCTGATGTTCCTGACCTACGCGGTGGCCGCCTGGATCGGCGCCCTGCAGGGCGAGTCGGACCCGATCCATCCGCTGGGCCGCTCGGTGCCGTCGATCCACGCCGGGCCACCGAGCACGCCCGGCGAATGGCAGAACCTGACCACCCCGGCGCAGCTGGACGCCGCCCTGGCCGAGGCACGCCAGGCCGGCAAGCCGGTGCTGCTGGACTGGTATGCGGACTGGTGCATCAGTTGCAAGGTCATCGAGCGCCAGGTCCTCACCGACCCCACGGTGCAGGCACGACTGCCGGCCTACCGCCTGCTGCGCTTCGACATCACCGAAAGCAACCCGGCCCAGCGCGGCCTGCTGGACCGCTACAACCTGTTCGGTCCGCCGGCGATCCTGTTCTTCGCCCCGGGCGGTGACGAATGGAGCGACTTGCGCGTCATCGGAGAGATCGACGCCGCCGGGCTCGCCGAACGACTGCGCCGGGCCGCTACCCGGCAGTGACATGCGCTGACATACTTCTGCCGCAATTGCCGGTCAACATGCGGCGATCTACTGCAATCTAACAGTGACTGGACAGTCATACGGAAATTCCGGCATAGTGCCCGCTTGCCGTTTGCAGCCTGTACAGGACAATCAACAAGACAATGGCGACCCTCCTCGTATTGCACGGGCCGAATCTGAACCTGCTGGGCACCCGCGAGCCCGGCACCTACGGTTCGACCACCCTCGGGCAGATCAACCAGGACCTCGAGCGCCGCGCCCGCGAAGCCGGCCACCACCTGCTGCATCTGCAAAGCAACGCCGAATACGAACTGATCGACCGGATCCATGCCGCGCGCGACGAAGGCGTGGACTTCATCATCATCAATCCGGCGGCATTCACCCATACCAGCGTCGCGTTACGTGACGCGCTGCTTGCGGTGAGCATCCCATTCATCGAAGTGCACCTGTCGAACGTGCACAAACGTGAACCTTTCCGGCATCACTCCTACTTCTCCGACGTGGCGGTAGGGGTGATCTGCGGTCTCGGCGCCACAGGCTACCGCCTGGCCCTGGAATCCGCCCTTGAACAACTTCAACGCCCCTGACCTCACTGGGAGTGCTAGCGCTAATGGACATTCGTAAAGTCAAGAAACTGATCGAGCTGCTGGAAGAGTCCGGTATCGACGAGCTGGAAATCCGCGAAGGCGAAGAGTCGGTACGCATCAGCCGCCACAGCAAGACCGCCGCCCAGCCGGTGTACGCACAGGCTCCGGCCTTCGCCGCTCCGGTCGCCGCGCCGGCGCCGGCAACCGCCGCTCCGGCCGCCGCTGCCGCGGAAAGCGCCCCGGCCGCTCCGAAGCTGAACGGCAACGTGGTTCGCTCGCCGATGGTCGGCACCTTCTACCGCGCCGCCTCGCCGACCTCGGCCAACTTCGTCGAAGTCGGCCAGAGCGTGAAGAAAGGCGACATCCTGTGCATCGTCGAAGCCATGAAGATGATGAACCACATCGAAGCCGAAGTTAGCGGCACCATCGAGTCGATCCTGGTGGAGAACGGCCAGCCGGTTGAGTTCGACCAGCCGCTGTTCACCATCGTCTAAGCCGCGGGGAACCTGCGATGTTGGAAAAAGTGCTGATCGCCAACCGCGGCGAAATCGCCTTGCGCATCCTTCGCGCATGCAAGGAGCTGGGGATCAAGACGGTGGCGGTACACTCCACCGCCGACCGCGAGTTGATGCACCTGTCGCTCGCCGACGAATCGGTGTGCATCGGTCCGGCCCCGGCCACCCAGTCGTACCTGCAGATCCCGGCGATCATCGCCGCGGCCGAGGTCACTGGCGCCACCGCGATCCACCCCGGCTACGGCTTCCTCGCCGAGAACGCCGACTTCGCCGAGCAGATCGAACGCTCCGGCTTCACCTTCGTCGGCCCGACCGCCGAGGTGATCCGCCTGATGGGCGACAAGGTTTCGGCCAAGGACGCCATGAAGCGCGCCGGCGTCCCCACCGTGCCGGGCTCCGACGGCCCGCTGCCGGAAGATGAAGAGACCGCCCTGGCGATCGCCCGCGAGGTCGGCTACCCGGTGATCATCAAGGCCGCCGGCGGCGGCGGTGGGCGCGGCATGCGCGTGGTCTACGACGAGTCCGAGCTGATCAAGTCGGCCAAGCTGACCCGCACCGAGGCCGGCGCGGCGTTTGGCAACCCGATGGTCTACCTGGAGAAGTTCCTGACCAACCCGCGCCACGTGGAAGTCCAGGTGCTTTCCGACGGCCAGGGCAACGCCATCCACCTCGGCGACCGCGACTGCTCCCTGCAGCGCCGCCACCAGAAGGTGATCGAAGAGGCGCCGGCCCCCGGCATCGACGAGAAGGCCCGCCAGGAAGTCTTCGCCCGCTGCGTCCAGGCCTGCATCGAGATCGGCTACCGCGGCGCCGGCACCTTCGAGTTCCTCTACGAGAACGGCCGCTTCTACTTCATCGAGATGAACACTCGCGTGCAGGTGGAGCACCCGGTATCGGAGATGGTCACCGGTGTCGACATCGTCAAGGAGATGCTGCGCATCGCCTCCGGCGAGAAGCTCTCGATCCGCCAGGAGGACGTGGTCATCCGCGGCCATGCGCTGGAATGCCGGATCAACGCCGAAGACCCGAAGACCTTCATGCCCAGCCCGGGCAAGGTCAAGCACTTCCACGCCCCCGGCGGCAACGGCGTGCGCGTCGACTCGCACCTCTACAGCGGCTACAGCGTACCGCCGAACTACGACTCGCTGGTCGGCAAGGTCATCACCTACGGTGCCGACCGCGACGAGGCGCTGGCGCGGATGCGCAATGCCCTGGACGAGTTGATCGTCGACGGTATCAAGACCAATACCGAACTGCACAAGGACCTGGTGCGCGACGCCGCCTTCTGCAAGGGCGGGGTGAACATCCACTACCTGGAGAAGAAACTGGGTATGGACAAGCACTGATCCGTCAGTCGCTGCGCACAAGGGCTGCCTCCGGGCGGCCCTTGTCGTTTCCGCCTGCCGGCCGCCCCAACGGTGCTATCCTCGTCGCCCCTCCACCACCGGACTCCTGCATGGAACGCATCCGCCGCTGGTACCGCCAATCGCTGGCCGCCGCGTCCGAGGCCGCGACCTGCTTCGCCCTGGGCTTCAGGGAAAGCCTGCAACCCGCCGCACTCTTCCGCTCCGCGAGCCTGTGCATTCTCGTCAGCGTGCTGTGCACCTGGCTGTTCGTGCATTTCTTCGAACCGATCATCCGCCTCTGCGGCTGGGCCGCGCTGTACACGGCATTCAGCGTGGCCAACTTCGCCCTGATCCCCAGCGGCTCGCTGATCGAGGCCGGCAGCGGTGGCCCGTACTTCGATCCGCTGGCGGCCTTCAACGGCCTGGCGGGACTGGCGCAACTGGCGTTCTATTTCGTCGGCTATGCCGCGCTGTTCTTCGTCGCCCTGTACGCCGCCAGCATCGTCTTCGGCATCCGCCTGGGCCTACGCATCGGCCTGCTCGGACAACTGAAGGAACAGGTCCGCCAACGCTACCCGCGACTGGCACCTGCCTCCGGCGAAAGGATCTCGCTGTGGCGTGCCGCCGGCTTCCGCCTGGCACCCTGGCTGGGCGTTTCCGGATCGATCCTGGTCGGCCTGCTGGTTCCGCTCTACAACGGTGTACTCCTGCTGCTGGCGCTGGCCTACCTGAACATCCGCTTCCTGCTGCCCGCCACGCTGGCCGGGCTGGCCGATGCCGGCGAGCAGCTCGCCGTGCTTCGTGCTCGCCGCGGCAGCCTGTTGCTGTTCGGCCTGCTGATACTGCTCCTGGCGCTGGTGCCGCTGCTCAACCTGCTGCTGCCGGCGGTGCTCGGCGGCGGTACCTGCCACCTGGCCAATCGCGGCCTGGCGCAACTGCGCGGCGAGGCCACGGCAGAGAGTGGCAGCGCCGGCTAGCCTCAAGTAAGCTTGCGCGGTGGAAAACGGGTCGCCCCTGGGCGGCCCGTTTCGTTTACAGCCGCAACAGAGGTCGCCCCATGCCCTGGTTACAAGTTCGCCTGGCCATCACCCCGGAACAGGCCGAAACCTACGAAGACGCCCTGCTCGAAGTCGGCGCCGTCTCCGTGACCTTCATGGACGCCGAAGACCAGCCGATCTTCGAGCCGGACCTCGGCACCACCCCGCTGTGGTCGCGCACCCACCTGCTGGCGCTGTTCGAAGCGGACACCGACGAGACCGCCCTGCTCGCCCACCTCGCCTTGCTTACCGGCGGCGACCTGCCCGAGCACCATGTCGAGGAAATCGCCGACCAGGATTGGGAACGCAGCTGGATGGACAACTTCCAGCCGATGCGTTTCGGCCGCCGCCTGTGGATCGTGCCGAGCTGGCACGCCGCCCCCGAGCCGGACGCGGTCAACCTGCTGCTCGATCCGGGCCTGGCCTTCGGCACCGGCACCCACCCGACCACCGCGCTGTGCCTGGAATGGCTCGACGGCCAGGAACTGGCCGGCCGGCAGGTGCTCGACTTCGGTTGCGGCTCGGGAATCCTCGCCATCGCCGCGCTGCTGCTCGGCGCCGAACGGGCGGTCGGCACCGACATCGATCCACAGGCCCTGGAAGCCTCGCGCGACAATGCCTCGCGCAACGGTATCGAGCCCGCGCGGTTCCCGGTCTACCTGCCGGCGGACCTGCCGCAGCGACAGGCCGACGTGCTGGTCGCCAATATCCTCGCCGGCCCGCTGGTTTCCCTCGCCCCGCAACTGACCGGCCTGGTACGTCCCGGCGGCCTGCTGGCGCTGTCCGGCATCCTCGCCGAGCAGGCCGAGGAGGTCCGTGCGGCCTACTCCGCACACTTCGATCTCGACCCGACCGCCGAGCGCGAAGGCTGGATCCGCATCAGCGGCCGCCGCCGCGCCGATTGATGGCGCACCGCCAGCCACCACTGATCCCGCCCCACTGCCTTCGTGCAAGAAGCTTGGGGTAGACTAGCCGCCGGATTTTTCCTACGGATCGCCGCATGAGCGAAAGCGTCATCACCCAATGTCCCCATTGCAGCACCAGTTTCCGCGTCAACGACGCGCAACTGGGCGCCGCCAATGGCGCGGTCCGCTGCGGCACCTGCCTGAAAGTCTTCAACGCCCTGCAACACCAGGTCGGTGGCGCGCCGCGCGCGAACGCTCCTTCGGCAGCCGAAGCGAAGCCGGCCGCCGCTCCGCCACCCGCGCCCAGCGTCGCGGCCGCCACCTCGGCCGCGCCCCCGGCAGCGCGCCCGCGCGACGAAACCCTGTGGATCCATGACGACCTCGACCTGGACAGCCTCAACCTCGACGAGGAACTGGCCAAGCTCGACGAATTCGAGCTGAACCAGGAGTTCTCCAGCATCGAGAAGGCCCCGCGACCGGCGGAGAGCCTGCTGGCGCGCCGCGACGACGAACGCGATCCACACGACGAACGCTGGGCCGAGGCGCTGATCGCCGATGCCGAACCGGCCCAGCCGGCGCGCGGCAACCCGCGCCAGGAACCGAGCCTCGGCGAACCGCTGGCGGAAGAGCGGGTATCCTTCGTGCCGCTGCGCCGCGCCGAGGATCCGCCGGAACTTCGCCTCAGCCTCGATGACGACGATGACGACGAGCCCAGCCTCGGCAAGCGCCGCCACGGACTGAGCGCCCTGGATGAAGACGACGAGGAAAGCGCCGAGGAACAGTCCGTCGCGCCCCTGGGCAGCGCCCGCAAGCCGGACGAGGCGCCGGTCGAGAGTCTCGACCAGTTGCGCGACGAGCCGCTGCAACTGGCCTGGGAGAAGCCCCGGCGCCAATGGCCGCGGCGTCTCGGTTGGCTGCTGCTGATCCTGCTGGCGCTGGGTGGTCTCGCCGCTCAGTACGTCGCCTACCATTTCGACGAGCTGGCGCGCCAGGACGCCTATCGCCCCTGGTTCGCCCAGCTCTGCCCGGAAATCGGCTGCACCCTTCCCTCCAAGGTCGACGTGGAGCAGATCAGGAGCAGCAACCTGGTGGTCCGCAGCCATCCCGAATTCAGCGGCGCGCTGGTGGTCGACGCGATCATCTACAACCGCGCCAGCTTCTCGCAGCCGTTCCCGCTGCTGGAACTGCGCTTCGCCGACCTCAACGGCCACCTCATCGCCAATCGCCGCTTCAAGCCCGGCGAGTACCTCGGCGGCGAGCTGGCCGGACGAACGGAAATGCCACCGCAGGTACCGATCCACGTGTCGCTGGACATCCTCGACCCGGGTCCGAAGGCGGTGAACTACAGCCTGAGCTTCCATTCCCCGGAGTGACCGGAAAGACCTCGCCGGTCGCCGCCGGGCCGCTACGCCCACCCGCTCGCGCGGAGCGCCAGGCGCAAGTGCCGCTCGTCTTCCAACTGTAAGAACTAAGGAATCGGCTGTTCAGAATTTATCCAAAACAGCCTTTATCCGGTCATCCAGAGCGGGTATCATGCCCTCCCTTTTTTCGCAGCACCGCAAGACAGGGAAGCCCCATGTCGGTGGTACGCATCGGCCCATATACACTGCCCAACAGACTGATCCTCGCGCCGATGGCCGGGGTGACCGATCGTCCGTTCCGTCAGCTTTGCCGTCGCCTTGGCGCCGGGATGGTGGTATCGGAGATGGTGACCAGCGACGTCCGCCTGTGGAACAGCCGCAAGTCGCGCCTGCGCCTGATCCACGATGGCGAGGACGAGCCGCGCTCGGTGCAGATCGCCGGCGGCGATCCGGCCATGCTGGCCGAGGCCGCGCAGCGCAATGTGGAACTCGGTGCGCAGATCATCGACATCAACATGGGCTGCCCGGCGAAGAAGGTATGCAACAAGGCAGCGGGGTCCGCCCTGCTGCGGGACGAGGCGCTGGTCGCCGAGATCCTCGATGCCGTGGTCAGGGCGGTCGACGTACCGGTCACCCTGAAGATCCGGACCGGCTGGGACCGGGACAACCGTAACGGCGTCACCGTCGCGAAGCTCGCCGAACAGGCGGGGATCCAGGCTCTTGCGGTGCATGGCCGGACCCGCGCCGACCTGTACACCGGGGAGGCGGAGTACGAGACCATCGCGGCGATCAAGCAGGCCGTGTCGATACCGGTGTTCGCCAATGGCGACATCGATTCGCCGGAGAAGGCCAGGAAAGTCATCGAGCAGACCGGGGTGGATGCCCTGCTGATCGGTCGGGCCGCCCAGGGAAGACCGTGGATTTTCCGCGAGATCGACCATTACCTGCGGACCGGCGAGCACCTGCCGGCGGCGCCGCTTCCCGAAGTGCAGAGCATCCTGCTCGAACACCTCGCGGAGCTGCACCTTTTTTATGGGGAAGAAATGGGTGTGCGGATCGCCCGCAAGCATGTGGGGTGGTATCTCGCGACTCTGCCGGGCGCAAGGGAATTCCGCGCCCAGTTCAATCGTTTGCAGGACACGGATGCGCAGTGCGCCAGCGTCAGGCAGTTCTTCGCCGAGCGCCAGAACAACGGAACAGGGGTGGCCGCATGACAACGATGACGACCGAGACTTTAGTGAGTGGAACAACGCCCGTGAGCGACAACGCCAACCTGAAACAGCACCTCACCACGCCGACGCAAGAAGGGCAGACCCTGCGCGACAGCGTGGAGAAGGCATTGCACAACTACTTCGCCCACCTCGAAGGGCAGCCGGTCACGGACGTTTACAACATGGTGCTCTGCGAAGTCGAAGCGCCGCTGCTGGAAACCGTCATGAACCACGTCAAGGGGAACCAGACCAAGGCCTCCGAGCTGCTCGGCCTGAACCGCGGGACCCTGCGCAAGAAACTCAAGCAATACGACCTTCTTTAAGAGCGGCGGCGGGCTCCGGCCAAGGGCGCGCGTCCCGGCCGGCACCCGCGGCCGGAAGCCAGCCCTCAGGACCCTTGCAATGACCGACCAAACCACCCGCCTGCCCATCCGCCGCGCGCTGATCAGCGTTTCCGACAAGACCGGCGTCGTCGACTTCGCCCGTGAGCTGGTCGCCCTCGGCGTGGAAATCCTTTCCACCGGCGGCACCTACAAGCTGCTCCGGGACAACGGCATCGCCGCCGTGGAAGTGGCCGACTACACCGGCTTCCCGGAAATGATGGACGGTCGGGTGAAGACCCTGCACCCGAAGGTGCATGGCGGTATCCTCGGTCGCCGCGACCTGGACGGCGCGGTCATGGAGCAGCACGGCATCAAGCCGATCGACCTGGTGGCGGTCAACCTGTATCCCTTCGAGGCCACGGTGGCCAGGCCCGACTGCGACCTGCCTACCGCCATCGAGAACATCGACATCGGCGGGCCGACCATGGTCCGTTCGGCGGCGAAGAACCACAAGGATGTCGCCATCGTGGTCAATGCCGGCGACTACGCCGCCGTGATCGAATCCCTCAAGGCCGGCGGCCTGACCTACGCCCAGCGTTTCGACCTGGCCCTCAAGGCGTTCGAGCACACCTCCGCCTACGACGGCATGATCGCCAACTACCTGGGTACCATCGACCAGACCCGCGACACCCTCGGCACCGCCGACCGCGGCGCCTTCCCGCGCACCTTCAACAGCCAGTTCGTCAAGGCCCAGGAAATGCGCTACGGCGAGAACCCGCACCAGAGCGCGGCGTTCTACGTCGAGGCGAAGAAGGGCGAGGCCAGCGTCTCCACCGCCATCCAGTTGCAAGGCAAGGAGTTGTCGTTCAACAACGTCGCCGACACCGACGCGGCCCTGGAATGCGTGAAGAGCTTCCTCAAGCCGGCCTGCGTGATCGTCAAGCATGCCAACCCCTGCGGCGTCGCCGTGGTGCCGGAAGACGAAGGCGGCATCCGCAAGGCCTACGACCTGGCCTACGCCACCGATAGCGAATCGGCGTTCGGCGGCATCATCGCCTTCAACCGCGAGCTGGACGGCGAAACCGCCAAGGCCATCGTCGAGCGCCAGTTCGTCGAGGTGATCATCGCGCCGAAGATTTCCGCCGCCGCCCGCGAGGTGGTCGCCGCCAAGGCCAACGTACGCCTGCTCGAATGCGGCGAATGGCCAGCCGAGCGCGCCCCGGGCTGGGACTTCAAGCGGGTCAACGGCGGCCTGCTGGTACAGAGCCGCGACATCGGCATGATCAAGGCCGAGGACCTGAAGATCGTCACTCGCCGCGCGCCCACCGAGCAGGAGATCCACGACCTGATCTTCGCCTGGAAGGTGGCCAAGTTCGTCAAGTCCAACGCCATCGTCTACGCCAGGAACCGCCAGACCGTCGGCGTCGGCGCCGGCCAGATGAGCCGGGTCAACTCCGCACGGATCGCCGCGATCAAGGCCGAGCACGCCGGCCTGGAAGTGAAAGGCGCGGTGATGGCCTCGGACGCCTTCTTCCCGTTCCGCGACGGCATCGACAACGCGGCCAAGGCCGGCATCACCGCGGTGATCCAGCCGGGCGGCTCGATGCGCGACAACGAAGTGATCGCGGCGGCCGACGAGGCGGATATCGCGATGGTGTTCACTGGCATGCGCCATTTCCGCCATTGAGTATCACGGCGGCTGAGCGCGATGCGGTCAGCCGCCCTACCCACGAATTTCACGCAGGGCGGATAACGCGGCGCGTTACCCGCCGTTGCGCCAGGAGAACCCCATGAACGTACTCATCATCGGCAGCGGCGGTCGTGAACATGCCCTGGCCTGGAAAGTCGCCCAGGACCCGCGCGTGGCGAAGGTCTTCGTCGCCCCGGGCAACGCCGGCACCGCCACCGAAGCCAAGTGCGAGAACGTCGCCATCGACGTGCTGGCCCTGGAGCAACTGGCCGACTTCGCCGCGAAGAACGTCCAGTTGACCATCGTCGGTCCCGAGGCGCCGCTGGTGGCAGGCGTGGTCGACCTGTTCCGTGAGCGCGGCCTGGATATCTTCGGCCCGACCGCCGGCGCCGCCCAGCTGGAAGGCTCGAAGGCCTTCACCAAGGACTTCCTCGCCCGCCACCGGATCCCCACCGCCGCCTATCGCAACTTCACCGAGGTCGAGCCGGCCCTGGCCTACCTGCGCGAGCAGGGCGCACCCATCGTCATCAAGGCCGATGGCCTGGCCGCGGGCAAGGGCGTGATCGTCGCCATGAACCTGGACGAAGCCGAAGCCGCCGTGCGCGACATGCTCGCCGGCAATGCCTTCGGCGACGCCGGCTCGCGCGTGGTGATCGAGGAGTTCCTCGATGGCGAGGAGGCCAGCTTCATCGTCATGGTCGACGGCCAGAACGTGCTGCCGATGGCCACCAGCCAGGACCACAAACGCGTCGGCGATGGCGACAGCGGGCCGAACACCGGCGGCATGGGCGCCTACTCGCCGGCCCCGGTGGTCACCGCCGAGGTCCACCAGCGGGTGCTGGACGAAGTGATCTACCCGACGGTGCGCGGCATGGCCGAGGAAGGCAACGTCTATACCGGCTTCCTCTATGCCGGCCTGATGATCGACAAGAGCGGCGCGCCCAAGGTCATCGAATTCAACTGCCGCTTCGGCGACCCGGAAACCCAGCCGATCATGGTCCGCCTGGAGTCCTCCCTGGTCCTGCTGGTCGAGGCCGCCCTGGCCAAGGCGCTGGACAAGGTCGAGGCGACCTGGGACCCGCGTCCGACCGTAGGCGTGGTGCTGGCCGCCGGCGGCTATCCGGGCGACTACGCCAAGGGCGAGGTCATCGAAGGCCTGGCCGAGGCCGCCGCGCTGGACGGCAAGGTGTTCCACGCCGGCACCGCGCTGAAGGATGGCCAGGTGGTCACCTCCGGCGGCCGCGTGCTCTGCGCCACCGCCATCGGCGAGAGCGTGTCCGCCGCCCAGCAACAGGCCTATCGCCTGGCCGAGAAGATCCGCTGGAACGGCTGCTTCTACCGCAAGGACATCGGCTACCGTGCCATCGCCCGCGAGCGCGGCGAGTCCTGACCGGGCCCGAGGCCGCGGGCGCCGCACGGCGCTTCCGCGGCCTATGCCGTTGCCACGGCCACTTGGCTATAATCCGGCCATTCACCTTCGAAGGGACTTCGCCGTGGTACGGCTTCGGATCGCCATAGGACTACTCGTCAGCTTCCTGCTGCTTCTGCTCGGTCCGATGTCGCCGGCGGTCGCGGACGACGCCGGCGTTTCCAGCGTTCCCCTGCAAACCACCGCCACTACTCCCAGCGCCAACCAGAACTGGCGCCTGCTGCGCGACGAGAGCGCGCAACTGCGGATCGCCGACGTCCTCCAGCGCAAGGAGCAGTTCCGCCCGCTGGCCAAGCGCTCCTTCATCTTCCCCGCCAGCCCCCAGGCGGTCTGGCTGCAGGTCCAGCTTCCCGCGCAGAAGGTGCCGAGCTGGCTGTGGATCTTCGCCCCGCGGGTGCAGTACCTGGACTACTACCTGGTGCAGGACGGCCAACTGGTGCGGGATCAGCACACCGGCGAGTCGCGACCGTTCCAGGAGCGCCCGCTGCCCTCGCGCTCCTACCTGTTCTCGCTGCCGGTCGACGGCAAGCCGATGACCCTGTACGTGCGGATGACCTCCAACCATCCGCTGATGGCCTGGTTCGACCAGATCGACGAAGCCGGCCTGGTCGGCCTGGAGAAGCCCGCCTACGCCTTCGGCATGCTGCTCGGCGGCATGCTCCTGCTGCTGATGTACAACCTGATCCGCTTCGCCTACTCGCGCAGCGCCAGCAGCCTGTGGCTGGCGGCGGTGCACGCGGCGCTGGCGGTCTGCGCCGCGGCGAACCTGGGGCTGGTGGCGTTCTGGCTGCCGGGACTCAAGTTCAACCAGTCGCTGACCGCCGACCTCGGCGCCCTCGGCGCCGCGGTGAGCCTGCTGTGGTTCGCCTGCAGCTTCTTCCGCGGCACTGCGGAAAGCCGCCTGAACCGCCTCCTGCAAGGCGAGGCGCTGTTGATCCTGGCGGTCGGCGCGATCATCGCCTTCACCCAGCAACTCTGGTTCAGCTGGCTGATCTACCTGCTGGTGATCCTCAGTTCGCTCAGCGTCCCGCTGGTCGCGGCCTGGCACTGGTATCGCGGCTACCAGCCGGCGCGCCTGATCGTTGCCGGGATGATCGTGTTCAACGCCGGCTTCATGGTGTTCCTGCCGGTGCTGTTCGGCACCAAGCAACTCGATCCGGGCTGGCTGGTGCTCGGCGTGTTCAGCTTCGCCACCCTCGCCGGGCTGGTCCTGAGCGTCTCGCTCACCGAACGCCAGCGACTGATCCAGCAGCTCAACCTGCAACAGCGCACCAGCGAGGCGGCGCACACCGCGGAATTGCAGACCAAGGCCGAGTTCCTGGCCAAGATCAGCCACGAGATCCGCACGCCCATGAACGGCGTGCTGGGCATGACCGAACTGCTCCTCGGCACCCCGTTGTCGGCGAAGCAGCGCGACTACGTGCAGACCATCCACAGCGCCGGCAACGAGTTGCTCACGCTGATCAACGAGATCCTCGACATCTCCAAGCTGGAGTCCGGGCAGATCGAGCTGGACGAAGTGCAGTTCGACCTCAACGCGCTGATCGAGGACTGCCTGGATATCTTCCGGGTCAAGGCCGAGCAGCAGCGCATCGAGCTGATCAGCTTCACCCAACCGCAGGTGCCGAGGGTCATCGGCGGCGATCCGACGCGCCTGCGCCAGGTGGTCCTGAGCCTGCTGGACAACGCGTTCAAGCAGACCGAGGAAGGCGAGATCCTGCTGGTGGTGGCCCTCGACGACCAGGGCGAGACACCGCGCCTGCGCATCGCCGTGCAGGACAGCGGCCACCCGTTCGACGCCAAGGAGCGCGAGGCGCTGCTCACCGCCGAGCTGCACAGCGGCGACTTCCTTTCCGCCAGCAAGCTCGGCAGCCACCTCGGCCTGATCATCGCCCGCCAACTGGTGCGGCTGATGGGCGGGGAGTTCGGCATCCAGTCCGGCAGCAGCCAGGGCACCACCCTGTCGCTGACCCTGCCGCTCGACCCGCAGCAGTTGGAGAACCCCACCGCCGACCTCGACGGCCCGCTACAGGGCGCCCGGCTGCTGGTGGTGGACGACAACGAAACCTGCCGCAAGGTGCTGGTGCAGCAGTGCAGCGGCTGGGGCCTGAACGTCAGCGCGGTGTCGTCCGGCAAGGAGGCGCTGGCCCAGTTGCGCACCAAGGCGCACCTGCGCGAGTACTTCGACGTGGTCCTGCTCGACCAGGACATGCCCGGCATGACCGGCATGCAACTGGCGGCGAAGATCAAGGAAGACCCCAACCTCAACCACGACATCCTGCTGATCATGCTCACCGGGATCAGCAACGCGCCGAGCAAGATCATCGCCCGCAACGCCGGGATCAAGCGCATCCTGGCCAAGCCGGTGGCCGGCTACACGCTGAAGGCGACCCTCGCCGACGAACTCGCCCAGCGCGGCGTCAGCGGCGTCACCAACTACCTGCAACCGGCCAAGGAAGCGCAGGCGCCGAGCCTGCCGAGCGACTTCCGGATCCTCGTCGCCGAGGACAACAGCATCTCCACCAAGGTCATCCGCGGCATGTTGAACAAGCTCAACCTCCAGCCGGACACCGCCAGCAACGGCCAGGAGGCGCTCAGCGCGATGAAGGCGACCCAGTACGACCTGGTGCTGATGGACTGCGAGATGCCGGTTCTCGACGGCTTCTCCGCCACCGAGCAGCTCCGCGCCTGGGAAGCCCACGAACAGCGCCCGCATACCCCGGTGGTGGCGCTCACCGCGCACATCCTCAGCGAGCACAAGGAACGCGCGCGGCTGGTCGGCATGGACGGGCACATGGCCAAGCCGGTGGAGCTGTCGCAATTGCGCGAGCTGATCGCCTACTGGGTCGGCGAACGCGACCGCCGCCGCCAGGGCGACGCCCTGCCCTCCTGAGGACAGCGACGTACTCCGGCGCTGCACCCGGCCTCCGCCACGGCGGATAACCGCACGCGGTTATTCGCCCTAC
>NZ_KV813417.1:0-88915 GCF_001813645.1 Pseudomonas sp. HMSC063H08 | reverse complement strand
CGGATAACCGCACGCGGTTATTCGCCCTACGCCCCGGTGGTCCCGCCTCCCGTAGGGCGCATGACGCCAACGGCGTTATCCGCCGACATCCGGCCTCGTTGTCACATGCCACGCGAACCGGCATATTGCCAACCCGCCGGACATCGCACCGGCCCGTCGCACGCTATGCTCATGCCCACCCCCGGACCGGAAGCGCCTCCATGCATTTGCTGTTCAGCGTCTACCTGAAGATGCTGGTGCTCTATAGCCCCTTCTTCGTGCTGTCCTGCTTCATCAGCCTCAGCCGCGGCTTCGGCCCGCGCGACCGCAAGCGCATGGCCTGGCGGGTGGCCCTGGCGGCGCTGATCGCCAGCGTCGCGCTGTACCTGTTCGGCCGCTACATCTTCATCCTCTTCGGTATCACCGCCGACGCCTTCCGCATCGGCGCCGGCAGCGTGCTGTTCATCTCCGCGCTGGGCATGGCCCAGGGCCGCGCGGCGGTGCAGAGCGACAACGTGCAGCAGGACGTGACCATCGTCCCGCTGACCATTCCTCTCACCGTCGGCCCCGGCACCATCGGCGCGCTGCTGGTGATGGGCGTCGGCCAGGGCTGGGAGGCCAAGCTGATCTCCCTGGTGGCGATCTTCCTCGCCTGCCTGACCCTCGGCACCACGCTCTATCTTTCCGACCGCATCGAACGCCTGCTTGGCGACCAGGGCCTGCAGATCGTCAGTCGCCTGATGGGTCTGTTCGTCTGCGCGCTGGCGGCGCAGATCATCGTCACCGGCCTGAAGGGTTCGCTGTTCCCAGGCTGAGCGCACCAGCCTGAGGCGGACACCCTGGATGCCGCGCCCTGACGCACCGCAGTGGTGCCCGGGCGAAGCGGCGGCGCTCCCATGGACGCGCCGCCGGCGGTAGGGAGGGAGGTCAGCGCGACGCCTCCCCATCCGGAGCCCACGACCCCTTCTCCGTCGATATCCGGCGAAAACCCGTTGAAAACGCCGCCTTCACCGGCATAGCCAGGCCTGCTCGGCATGCTTCCCCGGCGACTCGCGGCGCCTTTTCGCCGACCGATACCGGCCAGCGCCAAGAAGAGGCACAGCCTTTGCTCTGGAGCCTCGACGAAGAGATCCAGGCCGCAGTGCGCACCCCGCCGTCCACCGGACGGATGCCCGACGACAAGCACGACGCCTCCTGAAAACTGCCGCCCCGACCGCTGGTGAATGGAGAACAACACCAATGAAACGTCGCAGTCTGCTCAAGGCCTTCACGCTGTCCGCGTCCATCGCTTCCATGGGCCTGTCCTGGTCCATCCAGGCCGCCGAAACCATCAAGGTCGGCATCCTTCACTCGCTGTCCGGGACCATGGCGATCTCCGAGACCTCGCTGAAGGACATGGCCCTGATGACCATCGACGAGATCAACGCCAAGGGCGGGGTCAACGGCAAGAAGCTGGAGGCGGTGGTGGTCGATCCCGCGTCGAACTGGCCGCTGTTCGCGGAAAAGGCCCGCCAGTTGCTGACCCAGGACAAGGTCGCGGTGGTCTTCGGTTGCTGGACCTCGGTGTCGCGCAAATCGGTGTTGCCGGTATTCGAGGAACTCAACGGATTGCTGTTCTACCCGGTCCAGTACGAGGGCGAGGAACTCTCGCCGAACGTCTTCTATACCGGCGCGGCGCCGAACCAGCAGGCGATCCCGGCGGTGGAGTACCTGATGAGCGAGGACGGCGGCGGTGCCAGGCGCTTCTTCCTGCTCGGCACCGACTATGTCTACCCGCGCACCACCAACAAGATCCTGCGCGCCTTCCTGCACAGCAAGGGCGTGGACGACAAGGACATCCAGGAGGTCTACACGCCATTCGGCCACAGCGACTACCAGACCATCGTCGCCGACATCAAGAAGTTCGCCGCAGGCGGCAAGACCGCGGTGGTCTCCACCGTCAATGGCGACTCCAACGTGCCCTTCTACAAGGAACTGGCCAACCAGGGCCTGGAAGCCACCGAGGTGCCGGTGGTGGCCTTCTCCGTAGGCGAGGAAGAACTGCGCGGCATCGACACCAAGCCGCTGGTCGGCAACCTCGCGGCATGGAACTACTTCGAGTCGGTGAGCAATCCGGTCAACGAGAAGTTCGTCGCCGACTGGAAAGCCTACGCCAAGGCGAAGAACCTGCCGAACTACGCCACCGCGGTGACCAACGACCCCATGGAAGCCACCTACGTCGGCATCCATATGTGGGCGCAGGCCGTGGAAAAGGCCGGCAGCACCGAGGTCGACAAGGTTCGCGAGGCGATGGCCGGGCAAAGCTTCAAGGCGCCATCCGGCTACACGCTGGTCATGGACAAGAGCAACCACCACCTGCACAAGCCGGTGATGATCGGCGAGATCCAGGACGACGGCCAGTTCGAAGTGGTCTGGAAGACCCCCGAGCCGCTTCGCGCGCAACCCTGGAGCCCGTTCATCCCGGGCAACGAGAAAAAGCCGGAGCATGCGCTGAAGAGCAACTGAGTTCTGCCGTGAAGAACCCTGCCCCCCTGACCAGGCGTTCCCCTGAACGGAACGGGAACGCTCCGGTCGCGCGCCGAACGGCCCCCTCGCCCTTCAGGGAGAGGGCGGGGGACCGGCCACACCGCACGTCGCCCAGGAACCCCAGCATGCCCCTTGCCCTCCTCACCCGCCCGCTCCAGGCCTGTGTCCTGGTCCTGGCCGCCCTTCTCGCGGTGACGGCCTACGCCGGACCGGCGCAGGACTTCGCCGCTGCCGACAACGGCGGTCGCGCCCACCTGCTCGAACACTGGGCGGCGACGCCCGACGCCGGTCGCCTGGCCTTTCTCGAAGCGCTGCGCCACAACCGCATTGCGCTGGACAGCCGCCAGCAGCCATTCCTCCTCGGCGCCGACCAGCGTTTCCAGGCCGCCGAAGGCGACGCCCTGCCGGACGGCGAGCCGAAGCCGCTGCGCCTGAACAATCGCCTGCGCGGCCTGCTCAACACCGCCCTGGCCAGCCACCAGTTGGTGGCCAACGAAGTGCCGCTGCGGCTGGCCGCCGCGCAGCAGTTGCAGAAAACCGCCAAGGCCGCGCAACGGCCGCTGCTCGAAGCGCGCCTGCGGATCGAGAGCGACGCTGGCGTGAAGGAAGCCCTCGGCCTGGCCCTGGCCAACCTGCAACTCGGCGATCCCGACCCGGCGCTACGCCTTTCCGCCGTGCGCCTGCTCGGCGAGTCCGGCGATCCGCTGGCGCGAACCCGCCTGGAGAACCTGCTCGACCCGGCGGTGGAACCGGAGGCAGGCGTGCGCATCGCCGCCGCCACCAGCCTGGCCCAGGTCAAGCGCCGGCTGCTGGTCGGCGACCTGCTCGGCCAGGCCTTCAGTGGCCTGTCGCTGGGCTCGATCCTGCTGCTCGCGGCGCTCGGCCTGGCGATCACCTACGGCCTGCTCGGGGTGATCAACATGGCCCACGGCGAAATGCTCATGCTCGGCGCCTACTCCACCTACGTGGTGCAACTGCTGTTCCAGCGCCTGGCGCCGGAATGGCTGGCGCTCTACCCGTTGCTGGCGCTACCGGTGGCGTTCTGCGTCAGCGCCGCCATCGGCATGGCCCTGGAGCGCACGGTGATCCGCCATCTCTACGGCCGGCCGCTGGAAACCCTGCTCGCCACCTGGGGCATCAGCCTGGTGCTGATCCAACTGGTGCGGATGCTGTTCGGCGCGCAGAACGTCGAGGTAGCCAACCCGGCCTGGCTGTCCGGCGGCATCCAGGTGCTGCCGAACCTGGTGCTGCCGTGGAACCGCATCGTCATCATCGGCTTCGCCCTGTTCGTGCTGCTCCTCACCTGGCTGCTGCTGAACCGCACGCGGCTCGGCCTGAACGTCCGCGCGGTGACCCAGAACCGCAACATGGCGGCCTGCTGCGGGGTGCCCACAGGGCGCGTGGACATGCTCGCCTTCGGTCTCGGCTCGGGCATAGCCGGGCTCGGCGGGGTAGCCCTGTCGCAGGTCGGCAACGTCGGCCCGGACCTCGGCCAGGGCTACATCATCGACTCCTTCCTGGTGGTGGTGCTCGGCGGCGTCGGCCAGCTCGCCGGCAGCGTCCTCGCCGCCTTCGGCCTCGGCGTGGCGAACAAGATCCTCGAACCGCAGATCGGCGCGGTGCTGGGCAAGATCCTGATCCTCGCGCTGATCGTCCTGTTCATCCAGAAACGCCCGCAGGGACTGTTCGCCCTGAAAGGGAGGGTCATCGATTGAACCAGCCACTCACCGTCACCCTCGCCCGCCGGGCCGGCGGCCGCGCCACCGCTATCGCGCTCGGCGCAGCCTTCGCCACGCTGCTGGCCATGCCGCTGCTGCACCTGCTGCCGGCGGACAGCGCGCTGCACCTCTCGGCCTACAGCCTGACCCTGACCGGCAAGATCCTCTGCTACGCCATCGTCGCCCTCGCCCTCGACCTGGTCTGGGGCTACGCCGGCCTGCTGTCCCTCGGCCACGGGCTGTTCTTCGCCCTCGGCGGCTACGCCATGGGCATGTACCTGATGCGCCAGGCCTCCGGCGACAGCCTGCCGGCGTTCATGACCTTCCTTTCCTGGAACGAACTGCCCTGGTACTGGGCCGGCACCCAGCACTTCCTCTGGGCGCTGTGCCTGGTGGTACTGGTGCCCGGCGCGCTGGCCTTCGCCTTCGGCTACTTCGCCTTCCGCTCGCGGATCCGCGGCGTGTACTTCTCGATCATGACCCAGGCCCTGACCTTCGCCGGCATGCTGCTGTTCTTCCGCAACGAGACCGGTTTCGGCGGCAACAACGGCTTCACCGACTTCCGCAGCATCCTCGGCTTCCCGATCACCGCGCCGGGCACCCGCGCCGCCCTGTTCCTCGCCACCGTCGCGCTGCTCGCGGCCAGCCTGCTGCTCGGCTGGCGCCTGGCGCGGAGCAAGTTCGGCCGGGTCCTCACCGCGCTGCGCGACGCCGAGAACCGCCTGATGTTCTGCGGCTACGACCCGCGCGGCTACAAACTCTTCGTCTGGACCCTGAGCGCGGTGCTCTGCGGCCTCGCCGGCGCGCTGTTCGTGCCGCAGGTGGGGATCATCAACCCCAGCGAGATGTCGCCGACCAACTCCATCGAAGCCGCCGTCTGGGTCGCCCTCGGCGGACGCGGCACCCTGCTCGGCCCGCTGCTCGGCGCCGGCGTGGTGAACGGTGCGAAGAGCTGGTTCACCGTGGCCTTCCCGGAATACTGGCTGTTCTTCCTCGGCGCGCTGTTCATCGTCGTCACCCTGTACCTGCCGCGCGGCCTGCTCGGCCTGCTGCGCAAGGAGAAGGAGCAATGAGGACCACCCCGCACCTGATGCTCGAACCGGCCTTCCACCCCGGCCTCGATACCGCCGGCAGCGGCCGCGACGCCATCGGCCTGGGCGCCGCCACCAGCGGCCGGCTGGACGCGCGCCACGGCACCATCCTCAGCCTGGAAGACATCAACGTCAGCTTCGACGGCTTCAAGGCCCTGCGCGACCTGACCCTGTACATCGGCGTCGGCGAATTGCGCTGCATCATCGGCCCCAACGGCGCCGGCAAGACCACCCTGATGGACGTGATCACCGGCAAGACCCGCCCGCAGAGCGGCACCGCGTATTTCGGCGACACCCTCGAGCTGACCCGCATGAGCGAGGTGCAGATCGCCCAGGCCGGGATCGGCCGCAAGTTCCAGAAGCCCACGGTGTTCGAGGCCCTGAGCGTGTTCGAGAACCTCGAACTGGCGCAGAGGGCCGACAAGTCGGTGTGGGCCAGCCTGCGCGCGCGGCTCGACGGCACGCAGAGGGAACGCATCGAGGAGGTGCTCGCCACCATCCGCCTGCTGGAGTCGCGGCAGCGTCCGGCGGGTTTGCTGTCCCACGGCCAGAAGCAGTTCCTCGAGATCGGCATGCTGCTGGTGCAGGAACCGCAGTTGCTGCTGCTCGACGAGCCGGTGGCGGGCATGACCGATGCCGAGACCGAATTCACCGCCGAGCTGTTCAAGTCCCTGGCGCGCAAGCACTCGCTGATGGTGGTGGAGCACGACATGGGTTTCGTCGGCAGCATCGCCGACCATGTCACCGTGCTGCACCAGGGCCACGTGCTGGCCGAAGGCTCGCTGGCGGAGGTACAGGCCGACGAACAGGTGATCGAGGTCTACCTCGGTCGCTGACGCCAGCCATCCGCTCGGCGGGTAGCGCCTGCCAAGTGGCGCCCGTCGCGTAGGGCGAATGACCGCTCGCGGTTATCCGCCGAGCCAGGTTGGGAATCGCAGTGAAGAACCATCACGGGACAAATGGAAGAGAACCATGCTGCAAGTCGACAAGCTCCACCAGTACTACGGCGGTAGCCATATCCTCCGTGGCCTGAGCTTCGAGGCGAAGGTAGGCGAGGTGACCTGCCTGCTCGGTCGCAACGGGGTGGGCAAGACCACCCTGCTGCGCTGCCTGATGGGCCTGGTCCCGGCCCGCGAGGGCCAGGTCGCCTGGGAAGGCCGTTCGCTCACCGGACTCAGGCCGCACCAGCGGGTCCGCGCCGGGATCGCCTACGTGCCGCAGGGACGGGAAATCTTCCCCCGGCTGACGGTGGAAGAGAACCTGCTGATGGGACTGTCCCGTTTCAGCGCCAGGGACGCCCGGACGGTGCCGGACTTCATCTACGAGCTGTTCCCGGTCCTGCGCGAAATGAAACAGCGCCGCGGCGGCGACCTCTCCGGCGGCCAGCAGCAGCAACTGGCGATCGGCCGCGCCCTGGCCAGCCAGCCGCGACTGCTGATCCTCGACGAACCCACGGAAGGCATCCAGCCTTCGGTGATCAAGGAGATCGGCACGGTCGTCCGCAGCCTGGCGGCGCGCGGCGACATGGCGATCCTGCTGGTCGAGCAGTTCTACGACTTCGCCGCCGAACTGGCCGACCAATACCTGGTGATGGCGCGCGGCGAGATCGTCCAGCAGGGCCGCGGCCGCGACATGGAGAGCGAGGGCGTGCGCGGGCTGGTGGCGATTTGAACGGACTGGGACACACTGCCGCTGGCGCAACCGGGGCCTGCGCTGGCAATCTCTATGCCCTCGTCTTTCCGCAGGAGGTCGAAATGACCGTCACTCTGCGCCCGGCCGTCCAGGCCGACGCGGGCTTCGCCGCGCTCTGCGTCGCCGCCGCCTATGCCCCGTGGATCGCGGTGATCGGCCGCAAGCCCTGGCCGATGACCCAGGACTACCACGAGGTGATCGCCAGCGACCGGGTCCTCATCGCCGAGCACGACGGCCAGCCGGTCGGCCTGCTGGTGACCCGGGAAACCGCCGACGGCTTCCTCGTCGACAACCTCGCCGTGCTTCCCGAATGCAAGGGCCAGGGCATCGGCCGACAGCTGCTGGAACGCGCCGAGCGCGACGCGACGAGCCTCGGCTACCGCTCGCTGTACCTCTACACCAACGAGCGGATGACGGAAAACATCGCGCTCTACGCCAGGGTCGGCTACCTCGAATACGAACGCCGCCAGGAAGAGGGATTCCGCCGCGTGTTCATGCGCAAGGCCCTGGCCTGACCCGACCGATGACCGCCGCCCTCCCCGACCTGAGCTTCCACCCCGCCTGGCACGCCCAGCTGGAGCTGGCCTACGCCCGCGCCGGCGACGCCACACGCCCGGTGACGCGGCGCCACGCCGGACCGCTGCGGGTGCAGAAGCACCTCTACGCCGAAGGCCCGGAAGTCTGCCAGCACATCCTCGTGCATCCGCCCGGCGGCATCGCCGGCGGCGACAGCCTGGCCTTCGACGTGCGCCTCGGCGAACGCGCCTGGGCCCAGCTCACCAGCCCCGGCGCGGCCAAGTGGTACCGCGCCGCCTGCCCGTCGCGGCAGACCCTGGAGATCCACCTGGAGCCCGGCGCCACCCTGGAATGGCTGCCGCAGGAAAGCATCGTCTTCGCCGGCGCCCAGGCCGAACTGGAAACCCGTATCCAACTGCGCGGCGACGCCCGCCTGTTCTACTGGGACATGGTCGCGCTCGGCCGCCCGGCCAGCGGCGAGCGCTTCGCCAGCGGCCACTTCGTCGCAGCCCTGGACATCCGTCGCGACGACCGCCTGCTCTGGCACGAGCGCCAGCGCATCGACGGCGGCGACCGCCTGCTCGACTCGCCGATCGGCCTCGCCGGGCACCCGGTGCTGGCGACCCTGGTCGCCAGCGGCGAGATCGACACCGACCTGCTGCAACGCTGCCGCGCGCTCCCCTGCGCCGGCCGCGGCAACCTCAGCCAGTTGCCCGGCGGCCTGCTGGTGGCGCGCTGCCTGGCCGACGAGGCGCTGCACGCGCGAGCCTGGCTGATCGAACTCTGGCGCCTGCTGCGGCCGGCGCTGCTCGGCCGCGAGGCCGTTCCCCCACGCATCTGGAGTACCTGAGATGGACTTGTCCCCCCGCGAGAAAGACAAGCTGCTGATCTTCACCGCCGGCCTGCTCGCCGAGCGCCGGCTGGCACGCGGTCTCAAGCTGAACTACCCGGAGGCGGTGGCGCTGATCTCCGCCGCCCTGCTGGAGGGCGCGCGCGACGGCCGCAGCGTCGCCGAACTGATGCACTACGGCACCACCCTGCTGAGCCGCGAGCAGGTGATGGAGGGCGTGCCGGAGATGATCCCGGACATCCAGGTGGAGGCCACCTTCCCCGACGGCACCAAGCTGGTGACCGTCCACCAGCCCATCGCCTGAGGCCGCCCATGAGCGCTTCGATCCGCGACGCCGGCGTCGCCGACCTGCCCGGCATCCTCGCCATCTACAACGACGCCGTGGGCAATACCACGGCGATCTGGAACGAAACCCCGGTGGACCTGGCCAACCGCCAGGCCTGGTTCGACACCCGCGCCCGCCAGGGCTACCCGATCCTGGTGGCGAGCGACGCCGCCGGCGAAGTGCTCGGCTACGCCTCCTACGGCGACTGGCGACCCTTCGAGGGCTTCCGCGGCACCGTCGAGCACTCCGTCTACGTGCGCGACGACCAGCGCGGCAAAGGCCTCGGCGTGCAACTGCTGCAGGCGCTGATCGAACGTGCGCGGGCCCAGGGACTGCACGTCATGGTGGCCGCCATCGAAAGCGGCAATGCCGCCTCGATCGGCCTGCACCGGCGCCTCGGCTTCGAGATCAGCGGGCAGATGCCGCAGGTGGGCCAGAAGTTCGGCCGCTGGCTCGACCTGACCTTCATGCAACTGAACCTCGACCCGACGCGCAGCGCGCCCTGAACCCTAAGGAGCCCCCATGATCCCCGGTGAATACGACATCCAGCCCGGCGATATCGAACTCAACGCCGGCCGCCGCACCCTCGCCCTGAGCGTGGCGAACACCGGTGACCGGCCGATCCAGGTCGGCTCGCACTACCACTTCTTCGAGGTGAACGACGCCCTCGCCTTCGACCGTCCGGCCACCCGTGGCATGCGCCTGAACATCGCCGCCGGCACCGCGGTGCGCTTCGAACCGGGGCAGAGCCGCGAGGTGGAGCTGGTGGAAATCGGCGGCGGACGGCGGGTATACGGCTTCGCCGGGCGGGTGATGGGGGACCTCTAGGGCCCATTCCCAACTGGCCAGGTCCGAGGAAAGACAGCGAACACCGACGATCGCCAAAGGAGCGTTCGATGAAAATCAGCAGACAAGCCTACGCCGACATGTTCGGCCCCACCGTCGGCGACCGCGTGCGCCTGGCCGACACCGACCTGTGGCTCGAGGTGGAACGGGACTTCACCGTCTATGGCGAGGAAGTGAAGTTCGGCGGCGGCAAGGTCATCCGCGACGGCATGGGCCAGAGCCAGCTGGGCGCGGCGCAGGTGGTCGACACGGTGATCACCAACGCGCTGATCCTCGACCACTGGGGCGTAGTCAAGGCCGACGTCGGTCTCAAGGACGGGCGCATCCAGGCCATCGGCAAGGCCGGCAACCCGGACATCCAGCCCGGGGTGAACATCGCCATCGGCGCCGGCACCGAGGTGATCGCCGGCGAGGGCATGATCCTCACCGCCGGCGGCATCGACACGCACATCCACTTCATCTGCCCGCAGCAGATCGAAGAGGCGCTGATGAGCGGCGTCACCACCATGATCGGCGGCGGCACCGGCCCCGCCGCCGGGACCAACGCTACCACCTGCACCTCCGGTCCCTGGCACATGGCGCGGATGCTCCAGGCCGCCGACGCCTTCCCGATGAACATCGGCTTCACCGGCAAGGGCAACGCCAGCCTGCCGCTGCCGCTGGAGGAGCAGGTGCTCGCCGGCGCCATCGGCCTGAAGCTGCACGAGGACTGGGGCAGCACCCCGGCGGCGATCGACAACTGCCTGGAGGTGGCCGAGCGCCACGACATCCAGGTGGCGATCCACACCGACACCCTCAACGAATCCGGCTTCGTCGAGACCACCCTCGGCGCCTTCAAGGGCCGCACCATCCACACCTACCACACCGAGGGCGCCGGCGGCGGCCACGCACCGGACATCATCAAGGCCTGCGGCTTCGCCAACGTGCTGCCCAGCTCGACCAACCCGACACGGCCGTTCACCCGTAATACCATCGACGAGCACCTGGACATGCTGATGGTCTGCCACCACCTCGACCCGGCCATCGCCGAGGACGTGGCCTTCGCCGAGTCGCGCATCCGCCGCGAGACCATCGCCGCCGAGGACATCCTCCACGACCTCGGCGCGTTCAGCATGATCAGCTCCGACAGCCAGGCCATGGGCCGGGTCGGCGAAGTGATCACGCGCACCTGGCAGACCGCCGACAAGATGAAGCGCCAGCGCGGCCGCCTCGACGGCGACGGTGCGCGCAACGACAACTTCCGCGCCAGGCGCTACATCGCCAAGTACACCATCAACCCGGCGATCACCCACGGCATCAGCCATGAAGTGGGCTCCGTCGAAGCCGGCAAGTGGGCCGACCTGGTGCTCTGGCGCCCGGCCTTCTTCGGCGTCAAGCCGAGCCTGATCCTCAAGGGCGGGGCCATCGCCGCCAGCCTGATGGGCGACATCAACGGCTCGATCCCCACGCCGCAGCCGGTGCACTACCGGCCGATGTTCGCCAGCTACGCCGGCAGCCGTCACGCGACCAGCCTGACCTTCGTCAGCCAGGCCGCCTTCGCCGCCGGCGTACCGCAGCAGCTCGGCCTGCGCAAGGCCATCGGCGTGGTCAGCGGCTGTCGCGGTGTGCAGAAGACCGACCTGATCCACAACGGCTACCTGCCGACCATCGAGGTCGACGCACAGAACTACCAGGTACGCGCCGACGGCCAGTTGCTCTGGTGCGAACCGGCGGACGTGCTGCCGATGGCACAGCGCTATTTCCTGTTCTGATTCCCAAGCGACGGGTCCCGGCGCCACGCCGGGACGTCGACCGCTCCGTTCGGACAGCTTGGCTTGTCGGCGCTAGCGGCGACAATGGTGCCTCTCCGCAGCCGCCGGCAGTCCGTCCATGTCCTCCCGCCAATCGTCCCGCAACGCTTCCACCCCGTATCTGGCCAAGGCCTTCCAGGCGACGGCCATCGTCGTGGTCAGCTACTTTCTCTACTGGACCTACCAGCTCTACCAGTACGGCGAGATTCCCATCAGCAAGAAGGACGTGATGCTGCGCCAAGCCATCCTCGCGCGCTTTCCGGCGGACTACGAGGTGGAGATCAAGGGCGCCGACCTGCTCGGCTTCGGTGAGAAATTCCTGGTCGCCTACGGCAATCGGCGCTTCGTCGGCAAGGCCTTCGCCATGGACGACCAGGTCATCGAGCGCCTGGAGCGGAACCAGGGACGGACCAACCTGCCGCTGGTGAAGGTGTTCTACATCGCCGAACCCGGCCTCCTCTCCTCGCTGCTCAACCTCTCCCCGTTCCTGGATATCCAGAAGAACATGGTCGAGCTGAGCCTCCGGGAATACCGGAAGATCCAGTTGGTCCCCTTCGATCCGGACGCGAAGCGGAAACCGCGCGAGCAGTTCGAAACCGATTATGCCTTCCCCCAGCTGTTCAGCCTCAGCCAACTGGAAGTCGCCGACTACGACGGCGACGGCCGCGACGAACTGCGCCTGGGCTACCTGTCCTACGCCGGCGGTTCGGGAGGGACGCGCTGGTCGGTGATCTACGACCTGAAGGACGGCGCGCTGACCGCCCATTCCGGCTATCCGGAAATGCTCGACATCGACGTCGCCCGGTTCATCCAGGCGGTCAACCTGTACGCCGGCCTCGACGGCACCCTGCCGCGCGACCAGCGTCAGCTGGAAGACGTGGTCGGCCGAGGCAGCGAGCGCTTCGCGCTGACCGCCGCGGAGCGCCAGGCACTGGTCGCCGACCCGCCGCAGCGGGACGACTACGCCAGGGTCCTGATGAGCCTTTCGCCGCGCTCGCCCTACGCCCCCGATCGCTTCATCGACCTCGGCGATGGCAGCCGACTGAGCCTGGCCCCGCGCCATACCGACGATTACTCGACCTTCCTCGACATCGGCGGGAAGAAAATCTTCGTCGAAGCCTTCTACGTCGACGACGACGCCTGCCACTGGTGCGAGCATCGCTGGCGAGTGATGGCCTTCCATTACGACGACGGTCGCTGGATCTCGGACCGCACCATCAACGGCGACGGCTTCAACGGGCAGTGGCTGCGCAACGCGGAGCCGCTGGGCCTCAACGACGTTTTCGGTACCTACCGCGACCAGGGCCCGGCGGGCCTGGCCTGGTCCTTCATCGACCCGCGCTGGACCGCCTCCAGCCAGCATGACCTGGACGATCCGCTGGGCGTGGGGATGCGCACCCTGTCGCCGGTGGAGCAATGGGTGAAGGAACGCTATCGGGAAAACTGAGGCAGGCCTTCAGCGCAACTGGCTGTCCTTGCTGCCGCGGCGGTTGTAGCCGCTGAACTTCGCCTGTTCCCTGTCGTGCTCGGCCTGGCAGTTGACGCACAGGCGCACGCCGGGAATCGCCCGGCGCCGCGCCTCGGGGATCGCCGCGTCGCACTCTTCGCAATGGGTCAGGCTCTCGCCACGGGGCAACTGGCTGCGCGCACGAGCGATGGCATCCTCGATCGTGCTGTCGATCTGTTCCTGCACCGCACCGTCGTTCGCCCACCCGCTGGCCATGACTGACTCCTCTGGCTGAAACCCTGGAACCTCCAGATATGGGCGTTCGCCCGCGGCTTTGCAAGGGCGGCGCGACCATCGGCCTGGCGTGGCACAATCGCCAGCCAAGCCTGAAGGTACACCGCATGATGGGACCGTTCCGCCGCCTCGCCCACCTGATCGACCAGGGCCGCCAGCTCGACGCCGCGCTCGCCGGCGATCCGTTCGCCCTGCCGGCGCCGGAGGACCGCTATAGCGTCCGGCAACTGCACGGCCTGTATCCGCGCCGTCATCCCGGTCTCTACGCACCGCTGCTCGGCAGCCTGGCGCTGCTGCTCGGTGCCGCGCCGCTGGGTCTTGCCGCGCTGCGCCTGGCATTGCCGGAGGCTCCTTTGCGGCCGCTGGGCTGGCTCTCCGCCCTGCCGCTGCTGGCGGCCTGGCTGTGGCTGATCGCCCTGCTCTCCCGCGGCGCCAGCCTCGGCCCGCGCCTGGCCCGCGACGCCAGCCTGCTGCTGGTCGGCGCCGGGCTCCTGCTGCGCCTGGCCAGCGGCGAGACGTCGGGCCTGGTGGCGCTCGGCGGCGGCGCCTGTGCCTGGCTGCTGTTCAACAGCCGGGCGATGCAACGCTACATGGAACTGGTCTACGCCCAGCGCCTGTACCGCGCCCAGTCGGCCAACCGCCCCGGTTCGGCGCAGCGGCGCCTGGCCAACCAGGCCGCCTACCGCGAACGCAAGCGACGCGAGCGCTCCGGGCGATCCTGAACCAGACTGTCGCCCTGCGACCTTCTGCGCATTGGCGGGCGCCGCCACCAGCGCGTAGGGTAACGCGCTCTCTCTCCTCGGCCTCAAGGACGACCCGGACATGAAGATCGACTCAGCCTCCAGCTCTCCGAGCCTGGCCCAGCGGCAGCTGATGACCCGCACTCCCGACCAGGATTTCCAGCGCGACTTCCAGGCCGCCTACGCGCGCCTCGCGGTCGCCGCCGAAGGCAGCGCGGAGCAGGCCGGGGCGCTGGCCGACACCCTCGGCGCCACCCAGCTGGAATACAGCCGGGTGCGCGGCGTCAGCCTGGAAGACCAGTTGCGCTTCGCCCATGTGCTCAACCGCGCCTGCGAAAACGGCGCGCAACTGGACGCCCGCGGCTTCCTCGCCCGCCTGGGCGCCGACGACCTGCAGGCGCTACAGCGCAACATGGGCCTGGCCGAGCCGATCCGGGTCGAGGCGCTGAGCGAGGAAGGCGCGCGCAACCTGCTGCTGCCGGAAGGCTACAGCGTCGACCTGGACGGCGACGGCATCACCGAGGTGGGCGCCGCGAAGATCCGCCACTTCCCCCCGCGCGACGCACCGCAGGCCTTCCTCGACCAGTGGCTGGCGCTCACCGCCGGCATGGACGGCGCCGCCTATTCGAACGCCCGCGACGGGTTGCAATGGGCTTTCGACATCCGCGCCATGGCCGGCCAGCCCCTGGCCACCGACCAGTTGGCCAGCTACCGCACGGCGGTGGACGACTACCTGGGCATGCTCGCCGAGCACCGCCACGCCCTGGTTCCCGGCCAGTACGAACGCGACCTACCGCTGTACCAGGCGTTGCGCCAGCGCCTGGCCTGAGGTCGCCTACTCTTTGACTTCCATGTAGTCGCGGGCCCAGGCCTGGTATTCCTCGGGGAAGGTGTACTTCTTCGACAGCTCCGAGGCGGTCAGGTCCGAGGCCACCGCCCCGCGCTCCTCGCGCAGGCAGTCGTAGGTCGCCTTGATCGCGGCGAAATAGGCGGCGTGGCCGTTGACCACGACACGCACACCGAGCCGCGCCAGGCGGGCGTCGTCGCGCAGTTGCGGATTACCGTAGGTGACCAGCATCAGCGGGATGTGCAGGTGCTCGGCGATCGCCTCGAGGTGGGCGAAGTCGCGCACGCCGACCAGGCAGATGCCATCGGCGCCGGCTTCCTGGTAGGCCAGGGTGCGCTGGATCACCGCATCGACGTCGATCAGTTCGGCGTTGGTCCGGGCAATGATGGTCAACGCCGGGTCGACCCTCGCCTCCAGGGCCGCGCGGATCTTGCCGACGCCTTCCTCGACGCAGATCAGGTCGGTGGACTTGCGCCCGAACTGCGCCGGCAGCAGGGTGTCCTCGATGGTCAGCGCAGCGATTCCGGCGCGCTCCAGTTCGACCACCGTACGCATTACGTTCAGCGCGTTGCCGTAGCCGTGGTCGGCGTCGGCGATCACCGGCAGGCGCGTCACCCGGCCGATGCGGGTGGCCTGCTCGACGAATTCGCTGAGGGTGATCAGGGCGAAGTCCGGCGCCGCCAGGACCTGCAGGGAAGCCACCGAACCGCCGAGGATGCCGCACTCGAAGCCGAGGTCGGCGGCGATGCGCGCCGACATGGGATCGAACACGGAAGCGGTGTGGTAGCAACGGGAGGAGTCCAACAGCGCGCGAAACATCGCACGCAACTCATGGTGTGAGGCTCTATGCATGACGAAATCCAGGACAACACGGCAAGACGGAGTGGGAAAGCAGCGCCAACATAGCACCATGCGCGGGCCCCTTGGCAAATCCGTATACAAAGGTCGGGGCGGCCCGCACGGACGTCCCAGGACGCTTCCTGCCGATCGCCGGCGGTGAAATCCGCGACGCTCTCGCATACACTGCGCGGCCGTTTTTTTCCCGGACCGTTTCGCGCCATGAACCCGAGCACCGCCGCCCGCGCCCTGGGCATCGATTTTGGCACCTCCAACTCCACCGTCGGCTGGTGGCGGCCGGAGGTCGAACCGCTGATCGAGCTGGAGGACGGCAAGATCACCCTGCCCTCGGTGGTGTTCTTCAACGTCGAGGAGCGCCGCCCGGTCTACGGCCGCCAGGCGCTCGGCGAGTACCTGGAGGGCTACGAGGGCCGGCTGATGCGCTCGCTGAAGAGCCTGCTGGGCTCCAAGCTGCTGAAGAGCGAGACCACCGTGCTCGGCAGCGCCCTACCGTTCAAGGACCTGCTCGGCCTGTTCATCGGCCAGCTCAAGGCGCGCGGCGAGGCCGCCGCCGGGCAAGCCTTCGACGCGGTGGTGCTGGGTCGCCCGGTGTTCTTCGTCGACGACGACCCGGAGGCCGACCGCGAGGCCCAGGACACCCTGGTGCAGGTGGCCAACAAGCTCGGCTTCAAGGAGGTTTCCTTCCAGTACGAACCGATCGCCGCGGCCTTCGACTACGAGCGCGGCATCCAGCGCGAGGAACTGGTCCTGATCGTCGACATCGGCGGCGGCACCTCGGACTTCTCCCTGGTGCGCCTGGCGCCGGAGCGGCGCAACCTGGCCGAGCGCCAGGACGACATCCTGGCCACCGGCGGCGTGCACATCGGCGGTACCGACTTCGACAAGCAGCTCAGCCTGGAAGGCGTGATGCCGCTGTTCGGCTACGGCAGCCGGATGAAGAGCGACGCCTTCATGCCCACCAGCTACCACCTGAACCTGGCCACTTGGCACACCATCAACGCGGTGTACGCGCAGAAGTCGCAATTGGCGCTGAAGAACATGCGCTACGACATCGTCGACAGCACCGGCATCGACCGCCTCTTCAGGCTCATCGAGGAACGCGCCGGGCACTGGCTGGCGATGCAGGTGGAAGACAGCAAGATCCGCCTGACCGAAACCGAGCGCCTGCACCTCTCGCTGGAGCGCATCGAGGCCGGGCTCGGCGTGGAGCTGACCCGTGGGCTGTTCGAGAACGCCGTCGACGGACTGCTGGAGCGCGTGCGCAACAGCGTCGCGCAACTGCTGGCCTCGGCCGGGGTCGACCCGGACCGGGTCGACACGGTGTTCTTCACCGGCGGTTCGAGCGGCATTCCGGCGCTGCGCCGGAGCGTCTCGGCGATGCTGCCCAACGCCCGTCATGTCGAGGGCAACCTGTTTGGCAGCATCGGCAGCGGCCTGGCCATCGAGGCGAAGAAGCGCTATGGCTGAGCCGCCCTGGTCGTGCCCCTGCCCTATAGGGGGATAAGGTCACACCGGGCCCGCCATGGCGGATAACCGCGAGCGGTTATCCGCCCTACGCCAGGACCACGCCACACCCGTCCGCAGGGCGGATAACGCCACAGGCGTTATCCGCCGCCACACCGAGCCCGACGAGGGTGGGGCTCACTTCTTCAGGCAGGTGCTCATGAACGCCTTGCGTTCGTCGCCCTTGAGCGCCTTGGCGGTGGCGTCGGCGTTGCAGGTCTTCATCTTCTCCTGCTGGGTCGCCGCCTTGGCGCTGCCGCCGGCCTTCAGGCAACTGCTCATGAATGCCTTGCGCTCGTCGCCCTTGAGCGACTTGGCGCTGGCGTCGGCGTTGCAGCTCTTCATCTTCTCCTGCTGGGCGGTGGCCTTGCCGCCGGCAGGCGCGCCGGCCTTCAGGCAGCCGCTCATGAACGCCTTGCGTTCGTCGCCCTTGAGCGCCTTGGTGGTGGCCTCGGCGTTGCAGGCGGTCATCTTCTCCTGCTGCGCGGTGGCAGCGAAACCATGGGCCGAGACGGCCATGGCCAATACGAACATCGGGATACGCAGGATATTCATCGAACTCTCCTTGAAGGGCTGCACGTTCGCATGCAGGTGCGCTGAAGTCTAGCGACTGCGGCGGGCTTTGCAGGGGCTGGGAACGCGTCCTGTGCGCTTGCGACAAGCGTCATGTTTCGCGGCTAGACTGACGCTTCGCACGAGGAGGAGTTCCATGCAACAGGTCATCGCGGTGAGCCTCTGCGCCACCCACGCGTTCAGCAAGCAGGTGCGTCCCGCCATCCGCCTCCTGAAAGGCCTCGGCGTCGAGGGCGACGCCCACCACGGCGTCACCGTGAAGCACCGCTCGCGGGTGCGGCAGGACCCGACCCAGCCGAACCTGCGCCAGGTCCACCTGATCCACGAGGAACTGCACGACGAGCTACGCGCCAGCGGCTTCGCCATCGGCCCAGGGACCATGGGCGAGAACATCACCACCCGTGGCGTCGACCTGCTCGGCCTGCCCACCGGCACCCGCCTGCGCCTGGGGGAAAGCGCCCTGGTCGAGCTGACCGGCCTGCGCAATCCCTGCTCGCAGCTGGACAACTACCAGCCCGGACTGACCGCCGCCGTGCTCGGCCGCGACGAACAGGGCAACCTGATTCGCAAGGCCGGGGTGATGGCGATCGTCCTGGAAGACGGCGAGGTTCGCCCCGGCGACGCCATCGATATCCAGCTGCCACCCCTGCCGCACCGGGCCCTGGAGAAGGTCTGAGGCAATCCGCCGCGATTCCGGGCGAACTCTGCGCGAGGGCCTGCGTTCCAATGTTGGCAAGCACCGCTCAACCACAAGGAGTCACAGCATGTACAAGCAGTCACTGGCGGCACTGTTCGTGATGGCAACCCTGGCCGGCTGCGCGTCGACCAAGGTGCAGAACCCGGTCAACTACATCACCTTCCGCAACGAACCGCTGGTCAAGGATGTCGAGAAAGGCATGAGCCAGCAGGAAGTCCTGCGCATCGGCGGCACGCCTTCCGGCACCCAGAAGCGCCTGATGAAACCGGGGAGCTGCAACAGCTACATCCTCAACAAGGACGGCCAGCAGCAGCCGTTCTACGTCAGTTTCGACGGCAGCGGCAAGGTCGACGGCTCGGGCTTCCTGAGCTGCTCCGAGCTGGACCGCCACGAGCGCGACGCCCGCCCCTGACGGCTCGACGCCCCGCTTCCTTACGGAGGCGGGGCGTCTGCGTTCAGGCCCGGGACAGTGCCTCAATCAGTTCGGCCTTGCGCATCGTCGAACGACCGCGAATGTCGCGCTTGCGCGCCAGCTGCATCAATTCCTCGCGGGTCATCTCGCTCACCGAGGTGCTGCCCTGACGTTTGCCACGGCTCGCCGAGCCGCGGTTGGCCGGTCTCCCTGAGCGGGCCTGGGCGGCGCGATGGGCCGAGTCCTTGCGGTCGGCGCGCTTGGCCGTCTCGCTCTTGGCGCGGCCGGAACCGCCCTTGCGCTCGCCGCCGCCGGACTGCTTGTTCACCGTCGCCCAGGCGCGCGCCTCGGCTTCCGATTCGCTCACACCCTTGGCCTTGTAGCTCTCCTCGATGTGCTCGGCCTTGCGCTGCTGCTTGTCGCTGTACTTGCTCTTGTCGCCACGGGGCATGGGGATATCTCCCTTTGCGATGGGTTCACTGTTGGGACCGGGAGGCGACGGCGGACGTTCAGAGAAAGTGCGCACCGGCACAAACCCCTTGACCTTGCCCCAGGGGCAATCCGTAGTCTGCCGCTATCCCGCAGCAGGAACCGGAAATGCTCACCATCGGCCAACTGGCGCGAATCTTCGAGATCTCCACCAAGACGCTTCGCCACTACGATGCCATCGGCCTGTTCGTCCCCGCGCGCACCGGTAGCGACAACGGCTACCGCTACTACCGGCCGGAACAGATCGAGCAGCTCTCGCGCATACTCGCGCTGCGCCGGCTGGACGTTCCGCTGGAAGCCATCGACCGCCTGAAACGCGATGGCGCGCTGGACGACCCGCAACGCCTGCGGCATTTCCTGCAACGACACCAGCACACCCTGCGCGAAGAGATCAGCGCCCGCCAGCGCCTGCTGGCGGAACTCGACCGAACCCTGGCGACGCTCGCCCACTGGAGGATCCGCAACATGCATGCACGAATCGTCGAACGTCCCGCCTTCAGCGTGGTGGGCATGGAATACTTCGGCAGCGCCCCCGGCGACACCATCGGCCAGCTCTGGGAACGCTTCATCCCGCGCGAGCACGAGATCGCCGGCAAGCACGATCCCGAGGTCTCCTATGGCATCTGCGCGCAGCAGCCCAACGGTGAATTCCACTACGTCGCCGGCTTCGAGGTGCAGGAAGGCTGGCCGGTGCCGGAGGGCATGGTGCGCTTCCAGGTGCCGGCGCAGAAGTACGCGGTGTTCACCCACAAGGGCACGGCGCCGCAGATCGCCGAGAGCTTCCAGGCGATCTACAGCCACCTGCTCGCCGAACGCGGCCTGGAGCCCAAGGCGGGGGTCGACTTCGAATACTACGACCAGCGTTTCCGCGGACCGCTGGATCCGAACTCGCAAGTCGACCTGTATATCCCCATCTACTGACTCAGCGCTTGCCGGCCGGCGCCTTGGCCGGCTGGCGCATGCGTTGCAGCAGGGCGGTGCACTGGTTGTCGTCGCTCTTGCTCGGCGCCACCAGAGCCAGCAGGCTGGCCGCCGGGCCCACCGCCACGCCGAGGGCGATCATTCCCGCGCCGCGCGCCACCAGCGGCCCGGCGTGGACCCCGGCGTCGGGCTTGGCGAAGGTGCCGCGCACGTACAGCGGCGAGCGCAGCGAGAAGATCCGCAGGCCCTTGCTGTGCGGGGTGACATCGAGGTCGAGCTTCTCGTTGGCGAAGTTCACCGTGCCGTCGACGTTGACCAGCGCGTTCTCGGTGTCGAAGACGAACAGCCGGCTGGTCATCAGGCCCTTCTGCAGCCCGAAGTCGGCGGCCGCGCAGTTGATCTTCACCTCGTCGTCGCCGAACAGCTTGGTCACCAGGTAGTTTCCGACATTGAGGCCGGCGATTTCGGTCAGGCCTTTGCTGATCGCACCGTCGTTGATCAGCATCTTCAGTTCGCCATCGGCGCCACCGAGGATCTTCGCCACCGAATTGCCGCTGCCGCTGAGACTGGCGTCGCCGTTCAGCTCGCCGAAGCTGGTCTGCATCGGCGCGAAGCCGGGGAACAACTGTTTCAGCTTGAAGCCCCGCGCGCTCATCTTCACTCGGCTCTGCATCGGCTGCTTGCCGCCGTCCAGGCGGATGTCCGACTCCAGCTTGCCGCCGGCCACGCCGAAGCGCAGGGGCTCCAGGCGCAGCAGGCCGTCGTTGAGCACCAGATGGGTATAGAGGTCGCTGATCGGCAACTGGTCGCTGTGGACGATACGCTTGCCGGTGAATTCCACGTCGGCGTCCATGTCGCGCCAGCGCTCGGTACGGAATTCCTCCACCGGCAGCACCTTGTCGCCCGGCTGGCGGCTGGTCTGCCCGCGCTTCTGTTTTTCGACATTGCTGTCGGCGCCGATCAGCGGGCCGAGGTCGGCGAAGCGCAGTTGCTCGGAGGTCAGCTTGCCGGACAGCTTCGGCCTAGGCTGGCGAGCGACGAAGGTCAGGCTGCCGTGCAGGTCGCTGGCGCCGACCTTGCCGTTGAAGTTCTCGTAGCGGAACAGTGCGCCGCCCTCCTCCTTGAGCCGCGCCAGCAGGTGACCGTCGGTGGAGTAGGCCGGGGTGTCCGGCAGGGTGATGCCGGTCAGCGGATAGAGATTGGCCATGCTGGTCCCGGACAGCTTCAGGCGCAGGTCGAGGGCGCCGAGGTTGAGCGGGTCGGTCAGGGTGCCGACCACCGCGGCACGGGTGCTGCCGGCACTGACCTCGGCCTGTAGCGGGAAGGGCTTGCTCGCATCCTGCAACGCCAGCATCCCGCCGACCTTGCCCGAGCCGGCCAGAGCCTGGCCCTTGTAGGTGCCCTTGACCTTCCAGCCGAACACATAGTCCTGGGCGTTCGCCGCATCGCCCGTGGCCAGCGCCTTGCCGGCCAACTGGCCGAACGGCACCGGCTTGCCGAGCGGGTCGACCAGCACTTCCAGGCGGGTCTTCAAACGCTGGTCGTCGAGGCTGACGCTACCCTTGTCGAAACCGATCTCGCGGATGTCCAGTTGCCAGGCGGACGGCTCGTCGCTGTCGCTGGCAGGCAGGTCGAAATCCCAGTTGGCGCGGCCGTCGGCCAGGCGCAGGAGGTCGGCGCGCGGCTGGGTCAGCTTGATCTGTGGAATGCGGATGGTCTGCCAGAGCAACGGCAACGGCGCGAGGCGGAATTCGATGCGTTCCAGGCTGGCGAACTCGCTCGCCTTGGTCTTGCCCGCCGTCCACTCCGGGTTGCCGAGGGTGATGTCCTCGGCGCTGAAGCGCGGCCAGGGGATCCAGGCGCGCCAGCCTTCCTCGCCCTCCTCGCGGCGCCAGGCCACGGCGAGGTTGCCGTTGATGGCGAACGGGCGGTTCAGCGCCGCCGAGACCTTTTCGTTGAGGGTGGGCTTGATCAGGTTCCAGTCGAAGGTGGCGATGAACACCACCAACGCCGCCAGCAGCAGGACCAGGCTGGCGAGGCTCCAGGTCAGGATCTTTCGGCCGCGCGTCATGCACAACTCCTTTTTGCCGCGTCGGTTGTCGGGCAGGCGCGGCAGCGCGCCTCGCTCAGCCCGTCAGTGTGCAGGCTGGCCCATGGACTCGCCAGCGCGAATACGCCGGCCCGTTCCGTTAGGACCGGCGAAACGCCGGCATTGCTCCCCGTCCCACGCATTTCAGGCAAAAGGCCAGTTCGGCGGCGGGTCGATAAAACTTTTTCGACCGCGCGGGACTCACACCTTAGGTAAGCAGAAAAAGCCGGCCGCAGAGCCGGCCCTTTTCACCGGATCAGCCTCAAGGAGAAAACCGATGACCACCGTTCAACTGACGGACGTCCAGACCCTTCGCGACCGTGCCCGCAAGAACATCCAGGAAGGCGCGGTCACCGAAGGCTATTCGGCCGATCGCCAGACCGTCCTGCGCCTGCTCAACGAAGCGCTCGCCACCGAGCTGGTCTGCTTCCTGCGCTACAAGCGCCACTACTTCATGGCCACCGGCCTTAAGGCGAGCATCGCCGCCGCCGAGTTCCTCGAGCACGCCAACCAGGAAATGCAGCATGCCGACCAGTTGGCCGAGCGCATCATGCAACTGGGCGGCGAGCCGGACTTCAATCCGCGCGGCCTGGAGGAGCGCTCCCATGCCGAATACGTCGAAGGCAAGACCCTGAAGGACATGGTCACCGAGAACCTGATCGCCGAGCGCATCGCCATCGACAGCTATCGCGAGATCATCACCTACCTCGGTAACGACGACCCCACCACCCGACGCATTTTCGAGGAGATCCTGGCCCAGGAAGAAGAACACGCGGACGACATGGCCGACATCCTCGACGACCTCGCCTGACGCCAGAGCAAGACCCGTCCGAGAGCCGGCGCCCGCAGCGCCGGCTTTTCTTTTCGCCTTATTTATCCAATTTATCGATTAAATAGAGAAAAGCTAACTATCCTTTACGAAATCTTCGACATCACAAAAATAATCAACTAACTTACTGATAAGTAAGAAGAAAACAAATAATCACCCATGTCGATAGACACTATCATCGCACTTCGTTTTTAAATCGACTTATCCGAACTGAAAATGACTCCAACGCAATCGACAACCCACTCGGAGTCACCGTCATGAAAGCTTCCCTGATCCTCGGCCTCGCCCTCGCCACCCTGACCGCCAACGCCGCCTTCGCCGCCGATGGCTCCAGCCGCACCATCGACCGGCTGCACCAGGACATGTCCAGCGTCGAACTGCGCATCACCGACAACGGCAGCGAGCAGACCATCGACCGCCTGCACAAGGACATGACCAAGGCCGAAGCCCGCCTGGCCGACAACGGCAGCGAGCAGACCGTCGACCGCCTGCACAAGGACATGACCAAGGCCGAAGCCCGCCTGGCCGACAACGGCAGCGAACAGACCGTGGACCGCCTGCATCGCAGCATGAGCCGTTTCGACCTGCGCACCGCCTGACCGCTCGTTACGCCGCAAGGCGCGAGAAAAGCCCGGCTTGATGCCGGGCTTTCCTATTTTCCCATCCCTGTCGCGCTGGGCGCATGGCCCGAAGCAAGCCGCACTCTCCCGCCTCAGACTCCGCTGAACCAGTTGTAGCCCTGGTCCTCCCAGTAACCTCCGGGATTGCTGTTGCTGACGAAGATCTCCACCACGTGCTTGGCGTTCTTGAAGCCGAGCTTGGTGGGAATCCGCAGGCGCAGCGGGTAGCCGTTCTCCTCCGGCAGCGCCTGCCCGGACATCTCCAGCGCCAGCAGGGTCTGCGGATGCAGCGCGCTGGGCATGTCGAGGCTGGAGTAGTAGCGGTCGGCGCACTTGAAGCCGACGTACTTCGCCGAGGTGTCGGCGCCGACCAGCTCCAGGAAGGTGCGCAGCGGCACTCCGCTCCACTGGCCGATCGCGCTCCAGCCCTCGATGCAGATCAGTTGCGTGACCTGGCTGGCCTGCGGCAGCCGGCGCAGTTGCTCCAGGCTCCAGGGGCGCTTGTCGCGGACCCGCCCGGAAACCTGCAGGCGGTATTCCGGCAGGTCGATCTCCGGCACGTTGTAGGCCGGGTAGAACGCGTTGAAGGGGAACGGCGAGACCACCTGCGACGGATCGAAGGTCGGCGCCAGCCGCGTACGGCTGAACAGCCAGGCCTGGACCCGGTCGTTCCAGCGCGACATGGCCCAGAGTACCTTGTCGACCGAATCGCCATCCTGTAGCCGGCACCCCGAGAGCATCGCCAGGGCGCCCAGGGACAGGCCGCCGCGCAACAGCAGGCGGCGTTGCAAATCGACCATCTGCCGCTCGCTGGACGGGTCGATCGCGATCTTCGCGCGCTTCTTCTCCGGCCCCTTCATCCTCCGCTCCTCCGTCCGCGCCGCCACTCGCGTCCGATGATCATCGGCAGCAGGGTGCGCGGCACCAACAGCACCAGCAGCAGGTGCACGACGACGAACCCGACGACCCCGGCCATGGCCAGGAAATGCACCCAGCGCGCCCCCTGGAAGCCACCGAACAGCGCGGTCAGCCCGTGCAGTTGCACCGGTTTCCAGATCGCCAGCCCGGACAGCACCAGCAGCGCGCCGAGCCCCAGGACCAGCCAGTACAGCAGGCGCTGCACCGCGTTGTAGCGGCCCGGCTCATGCACCAGGCGCAGGCCGAGGGCGAGGCGCAGGTCGCGCCAGACGCCGGCCGCGCTCAAAGGCAGGAAGTCGCGACGAAAATGCCCGCTGGACAGTCCGTAGGCGAGGTAGCACAGGCCGTTGCCGAGCAACAGCCACATGGCGGCGAGATGCCAGGCGATGGAACCGCCGAGCCAGCCGCCGAGGGTAGCCCAGGCGGGAAAACGGAAATCCAGCAGCGGCGAAGCGTTGTAGATGCCCCAGCCGCTGCCGATCAGGCAGGCCATGGCATAGGCATTGAGCCAGTGGCAGAGTCTCACCGGCCAGGCGTGCAACGCACGGTTCATGGCTTTTCTCCCAGGGAACCCGGCCGGGACGGATGCGCCGTCCCGGCGAAACTTCACATCGGCGGGGTCACGCCGTCCTTGCCGACCGAGATGGCCAGGGCGGTGAGGCTGCCGTCGGCGCCCTTCTGCGGGAACAGCACGACCTTGGCGCCAGGCTTGAGCAGGCTGCGCTCGCCCGGCTCCAGGCTGACGATGGGCACGTCGTCCGGCACCACCACGGTCTTCTCACCATCGCCGTATTTCACCGTCATGCGCCGGCCCTGGCTGACCACCAGGTTGCCGACCGTACCGTTGGTCATGGTCGAGGCGCTGCCATCGGCGTTCTCCCAGGGCCGGTGGCCTTCGCCGCTGCCGCGCAGGCTGGGGGCGAAGACATGCACCTCGAGGGCCTTCAGGGTGCCGTCGGGCTGCGGCACGGCGGCGGTGCCGATGAAGCTGTCGGGCTGGATGTCCTCCGGCTTCGCCAGCGACACGGCGCGGATCGCGGTCTTGTCGGTGAGCCTGACCGTCAGTTGCTGGCCGTTGCGGGCCTTCAGTTGCAGGTGGTCGTCGGCGGCCTGCTGGATGGTGCCGCGCAGCGGTTGCAGCATGCCCGCAGGCGGTTGCGCGGCGAAGCTGGCGGCACTGGCCAGGAGCAGGCCGAAGAGCAGCGCGGGGGAAGCCTTGAGTCGAAGCATCGGTCGATCCTCGGTGGGGTTGAGCCTCGATGGTCGCCCCGCCGGCGGTACCCGGAGATGACTTTCGCATGACAAAAATGTCACCGAGTCCGCGCCGCGCGCTGGCTAGAATGGCGGCGAACGAGGGGGAACGAGACATGCGCATCCTGGTGATCGAAGACGATACGAAGACCGGCGAGTACCTGAAGAAGGGCCTCGGCGAGTCGGGCTATGCGGTCGACTGGTCGCAGCACGGCGCCGACGGTCTCTACCTGGCGCTGGAGAACCGCTACGACCTGGTGGTCCTCGACGTGATGCTGCCCGGCCTGGACGGTTGGCAGATCATGGAAGTGCTGCGCAAGAAGCACGATGTGCCGGTGCTCTTCCTCACCGCCCGCGACCAGTTGCAGGACCGTATCCGCGGCCTCGAACTGGGTGCCGACGACTACCTGGTGAAACCCTTCTCCTTCACCGAGTTGCTGCTGCGTATCCGTACCCTGCTGCGCCGCGGCGTGGTCCGCGAGGCAGAGCAGATGCAACTGGCCGACCTGCACCTGGACGTGCTGCGGCGCAAGGTCAGCCGCCAGGGGCAGGTGATCGCCCTGACCAACAAGGAGTTCGCCCTCCTGCACCTGCTGATGCGCCGCGAGGGCGAGGTGCTGTCGCGCACCCTGATCGCCTCGGAGGTCTGGGACATGAACTTCGACAGCGACACCAACGTCGTCGACGTGGCGATCAAGCGCCTGCGCGCCAAGGTCGACAATCCCTTCCCGAACAAGCTGATCCATACCGTGCGCGGCATCGGCTACGTCTGCGAGGAGCGCCCGTGCCCGCCCGCCGCTCCCTGACCCTCTACGCGGCGCTGCTGTTCGCCGCGGTGGCGGCGCTGGTGGTCAGCGCGGTCGGTTTCTACCTGTACCGCTCGGTGGAAGAGGCGATGCTGCGGCGCAGCGACGTGATGGTCGCCGGCCGGGTCGAGCACTTCCGCAACCTGTTGCGCGACAACCTCACCCTGGCCGAGCTGAAGGCGCGCCCGCGTCTGTTCGAGAACATGCTTGGCAACGAGCAGGACATCCTGCTCCTCGGCCAGCCCGGCGAGGCGCCGATCGTCGCGGTCAACCCGCGCCACGAACGCCTGCCGTCGCTACGGGTGGTCGCCGCCGGCCAGGCGTTGAATCCGTCCGTCGTGCACGCCGCGCTGACCCACGACGGCGTCCCGATGCGCGTGCTCGCCGCCGAGGTCCTGGTCGGCGGCCGCGAGCCGTTGCAGATCACCGCCGCGCACCTGCTGCTGGGCGAGACGCGGATGCTCGCCCAGTACCGCGACCGGGTCATCGCCGCCGTGCTGCTGGCGTTCCTCGGCACCGCCCTGCTCGGCTGGCTGGTCCTGCGCCACGGCCTGCGCCCGCTGCGCACGCTGGCGGCGAAGGCGGCGGAGATCCATCCGACCAGCCTGGATACCCGCCTCGACGTCGCCGCCGCGCCTGCCGAGTTGCAGCAGGTGGCACAGTCGTTCAACGCCATGCTCGAACGCCTCGACGACGGCTACCAGCGCCTGCAGCAGTTCTCCGCCGACCTCGCCCATGAGATCCGCACGCCCATCGGTTCGCTGATGGGCCACGGCCAGGTGGCCCTGCGCCAGCCACGCAGCAACGAGGAGTACCAGGCGCTGATCGCCTCCAACCAGGAAGAGCTGGAGCGCATCGCACGGATGGTCGAGAGCATCCTGTTCCTCGCTCGCGCCGACGACGTGCGGGCAGCGGTGGAGCGCAGCCGCCTGGACCTGGGCGAAGAACTGCGGCGCCAGGCGGAGTATTTCGAAGGGCTGGCCGAGGAACGTGGGCTGAGCCTCGACATCCAGATCAGCGGCCAGCTACGCGCCGATCCGCAACTGTTCCGCCGGGCGCTGAGCAACCTGCTGGCCAACGCCATCCGCTACGCCAACGCCGAGAGCCTGATCGAAGTGCGCGGCCTGCGCCGCTCGGGGGAATTCCTGCTGAGCGTGGAGAACGCCTGCGACAGGCTGCCGGCCGAACCGCTGTCGCGCCTGTTCGACCGCTTCTACCGTGGCGACGCCGCGCGCAGCGACGCCCAGTCCAGCGGTCTCGGCCTGGCCATCGTCCAGGCGATCATGCGCCTGCACGGCGGCCGCGCCGAAGCGAGCGCCCCGGCTCCGGGACGCATCCGCTTCGAGCTGGCGTTCCCGGCTCAGGACTGAGCGGGCTTCTCGCCGGCGTCCGGCTCACCGTCGGAGCGGCCGATATTCGCCGGCGCCTCCACCACCAACTCCTCCGGCACTTCCTCGACGCGCGGGTCGAGGGTGGCGGCCATCGGGCTGACCGTGTCCGGCATCGCCACGTGTTGCAGCGGCGCCTCGTCGACCCGGTGTTCGCCGGTGACGCGCTTGGGCTGCACCCAGAACACCAGCAGCACCGCGTAGCCGGACACCAGCATGTAGAACAGCCCCGGACCGAAGTGGCGCATCAGCGCGCCGGCCACCAGCGGGCCGATACAGGCGCCGACCCCGTAGGTGGTCAGCAGCATCGCCGACAACGCGACCCGGCGCGGCTGCTCGACGTGGTCGTTGGCCAGCGCCACCGCCAGCGGGTAGAGGGTGAACAGCAGCATGCCGGTAACGAACCCGTTGGCCAGCAGCAGCCAGTACGGCAGCGTCACCAGTCCCCACATCGGGATCGAGGCCAGGCACAGCAGCACCGCATTGCCGCGGATCAGCCAACTGCGGTCGAGGCGGTCGGACAGCCAGCCCAGCGGCCACTGCGCGCAGAAACCGGCGACGATGCACATGCCGACGAAGAAACTCGATTGCGAGGCATCCAGGCCGTTGCGGTTGGCGTAGACCGGCGCCAGGCCGTAGAAGGCGCCGACCATCAGGCCGGCGATGAAGATGGTGCCCAGCGCCTGCGGCACGCGTTGCCAGAAGAAGCGCACTTCCAGCGGCGCGGCGACCAGCTTGGCCGGGTGCACGCGCCGGGTCATGGCCAGCGGGATCAGGCACGAGGCGAAGCAGATGGCGACCAGCAGCAACGGCTTGTAGTCGAGGGTCGGGCTCAGCGCCAGCAGGCCCTGGCCGAGCACCAGGCCAAGGTCGACGGCGACCATGTAGCCGGCGAACACCTTGCCGCGCTGGTGGCTCTCGGCCTGCTCGTTGAGCCAGCTCTCGATCACCATGTACTGGTTCATCATCACCGCACCGGTGATGAAGCGCAGCAGCAGCCAGACTTCCAGCTGATCGACCAGGGCATGCAGCAGCACGGTCACGGTGGCAATCCCGGCGCAAGCCACGTAGGAGCGGATATGGCCGAAGCTGGCGATCAGCTTGTGTCCGAATTTTCCACCGCAGACCAGGCCGAAATAGTAGGACGCCATCAGCCCGCCGACCCACAGGTCGCCTGCGCCTTCCTGGGTCAGGCGCAGGCCGATGTAGGTGGTGAACAGGCCGGAGCCGGCCAGCATGAGCAGGGTGGCGGTGTAGAGCGCGGGAAAGGTGACGAGCGGGCTGAACATGACGGTTCCTGGACGGACGGGCCCCACGGCCGGCATCCGCCGAGCATTGATAGGTTCGGGAAGGATCGACGCTGCTGGCCGATCGCGGGCGCAGGCCGCCCTGCGTTCGGCGAGACTCCGACGCCGCGCGGCGGCCGGAAGCCACGTCGCGGTGCACAGGGCGGCATTATCCCCGCTCCGGAGCGGCCCCGCCACGGCCGCCGCGAGCGTTCCGTCGGCTCAGCTGCGCCCCGCCGGGAGCGGCTCGCGCGGCGGCAGCCGATATACCCAGATGCGCCGCAAGACAGTGAGGAATTGCCGTCCCAGGCGTCCACTGTTGTAGGTCTGCCCGTAGCGCCGGGCGATTTCGCGGACCTCGCGGGACAGCGCGGCGTAGCGACGCGCCGGCAGGTCCGGGTAGAGGTGGTGCTCGATCTGGTGGCTGAGGTTGCCGGTCAGGATGTGGAACAGCGGCCCGCCCTCCAGGTTGCTGGAGCCGCGCAACTGGCGCAGGTACCAGTGGCCACGGGTCTCCCCCTCCAGCACCGAGGGCGGGAAGACCACCGCCTTCTCGGTGAAGTGGCCGCAGAAGATCACCGTGAAGGTCCACAGGTTGCGCAGCACGTTGGCCAGCAAGTTACCGACGAACACCGCGCCGAAGCCGCCGGCGAGCAGGCCGAGAAGCGGGAACAGCAGGTAGTCCTTGGTCCACTGGCGACCCAGCTTGGCACGCAGGCGGCGTAGCAGCGGCATGAGTTCGGCCTTGTCCAGGCGCCCCTTGGCGTACTTGTCCAGGCGCAGATGCTGGATCGCCACCGCGTACTGGAACAGCGGCGCCTGCAGCGTCACCCACAGCGGTTGCCAGCGGTAGAACGGCTTCCAGCGCTGCTCCGGGAACAGGCGCACGACCCCGTAGCCGACGTCGTCGTCCTTGCCCAGCACGTTGGTGTAGGTGTGGTGGATATGGTTGTGGGTGTGCCGCCAGAAGTCGGACGGCCCGGCGATGTCCCACTCGTAGGCGCGGCCGGCGAATTCCGGATCGTTCATCCAGTCGTACTGACCGTGCATGACGTTGTGGCCCAGTTCCATGTTCTCGAGGATCTTGCCCAGGCCGAGAAGCAGGCTGCCGAGCAGCCAGGTCGGCGGCAGCCAGCCGAACATCAGCAGCGCCCTGCCGCTCCAGCAGCAGACGCGCACCGCCGCGCGGACCCGGCGGATGTAGCGCGCGTCGTCCGCGCCGAGATCGGCCAGGGTACGCTGGCGCAGGGCGTCGAGTTCGGCGCCGAAGGCCGCCAGTTGTTCCGGGGTCAGTTCGCGGTCGTCGCGCATCGCAGGGCTCGCAGGTCGGTTTACAGGTCCAGCGCCAGGTCGCCGTGGGCGGCGCTGACGCAGAGGCGGATAGGCTGGCCGGGCTCGCTGCACAGCGCGCCGCTGCGCAGGTCGCGCACGCAGCCGCTGAGCAGGACGCAGGTGCAACTGGCACAGATGCCCTGGCGGCAACCGTGGGCCGGGCGCAGGCCGTGGGCCTCGGCCTGTTCCAGCAGGCTGGCGGCGCTGTCGCCGGAGACTTCCCGCTGCGACCGGGCGAAGCGCAGGCGCACTTCGCGCGGCGCCTCCCCGCTGCGCCAGCGCGGGACGCTGAAGGATTCCGTCTGCAAGCCGGCGAAGCGTGCCCCCAGTTGCTCGCCCACCGCCTCGACGAAAGCCGCCGGCCCGCAGGCCAGGGCTTGGCTGCGCGCCAGGTCGGCTGCCCAGCCGTCCAGGTGGCGCGGCTGGAAATGCCCCTCCAGGCAGCCATCGGCCCGCGCCCCGCGGGTCAGGCTCCAGCGCAACTCCAGGTTCGGGTGGCGCGCCGCCAGCGCCTCCAGCTCGCCGAGCCAGGCGCGCTGGCCGGGATGACGGGCGTAGTGCAGCCACAGCACGGGATCGCGATAGCCGTTCTCCAGCGCCTCGCGGAGCAGGCCGAGCAAGGGCGTCAGGCCGCTGCCGGCGGCCAGCAGGCAGACCGCCTCGGCCTGCATCGGCCAGCGCAGATCGCCTTGCGCGGGCTGCAACTCGACACGCTGGCCGACCGCCAGGTGTTCGCACAACCAGGGCGAGAGCAGCCCGTCCGGGTGACGCTTGACGGCGATTTCCAGGCGCTCGCCGACCACCCGGGTCAGGCTGTAGCTGCGCCCGACCCGCACCCCGTCGCGCTCCGCCAGCAGCTGGATGTGCTGGCCCGGCCGCGCCGGCGGCCAGCCGGGGGCGGTACGCAGGGCCAGGGCGAGCATATCGTCGGCCACCCAGTAGCGTGCCTCGACCCGCGCATAGTGGCGGTTCAGCGACGCCAGCGGATGGGCGTGGCGCAGCAGGCCGTCGACATCGGCCTCGCGCAGCCAGCCACGGGCGGCGAGACGGCGCAGGGGTGCGAGCAAGGGGGTCAGGAGAGCGAGGGGAAGCAAGGCCATCGAGAATATTTCAGTGAACGATCGTTCACAAAACTTTGCCCGTTCCGCGCAATCGAGTCAACAAGCGTTCACTGATGTATCCTTCGACCGCTGCCGTCCCCGGTTCGACCGGGTCGCGGGGCTTTTGCTACAGTCGCCGGTCCGCCAAAGGAAGCCGTATGTCCTCACCCCGCGCCGAACAGAAACAGCAGACCCGCCACGCGCTGATGAGCGCCGCGCGCCACCTGATGGAAAGCGGGCGCGGCTTCGGCAGCCTCAGCCTGCGCGAAGTGACGCGCGCCGCCGGCATCGTCCCGGCCGGCTTCTATCGGCACTTCAGCGACATGGACCAGCTCGGCCTGGCGCTGGTCGCCGAGGTCGACGAAACCTTCCGCGCCACCCTGCGCGCAGTGCGCCGCAACGAGTTCGAACTGGGCGGGCTGATCGACGCCTCGGTGCGCATCTTCCTCGACGCGGTCGGCGCCAACCGCTCGCAGTTCCTCTTCCTCGCCCGCGAGCAATACGGCGGCTCGTTGCCGATCCGCCAGGCCATCGCCAGCCTGCGCCAGCGCATCACCGACGACCTGGCCGCCGACCTGGCGCTGCTGAACAAGATGCCGCATCTCGACGGCGCGGCCCTCGACGTGTTCGCCGACCTGGTGGTGAAGACCGTCTTCGCCACCCTTCCGGAGCTGATCGACCCACCCGCCGCCGACCTGCCGCCGCACCTGATGCCGGCCGCGAAGATCACCCACCAGCTGCGTTTCATCATGATCGGCGGCAAGCACTGGCACGGCCTGCCCGACTGACCCCACACCTCCCCAGCGGACCTCCGGCTCGGCGTTCGCCCGCGGACTAGACGCGCGCGCACCTTTCCGGTGCGGCAAAAAAGTCGTTGCGCACCAACCTGGCGCTCTGCAATATTTTGTTACATCCCTATGGCCCCGTTTTCCCGGTACAGGCGTCCCGCATCGACCTGGCAAGGCCCTTGCTGGTGCTTGTTGTGATTCCTTTCCTGTCGCATTGCGGAAACTGCCCATGCTGGTCATTCACCAACGCCTGCCCGCCCGCTCGCCCCGCTGGGACGAAGAACTCCACCTGACCTACGAGGCGCGCAGCAAAAGCCGCCTGCGCTGCTTCGCGGCGAGCGGCGAGGAGGTCGGCCTGTTCCTCGAGCGCGGCCAGCCGCCGCTGGCCGACGGCGACTGCCTGGAGGCCCGCGACGGTCGCCTGGTGCGGGTCGTCGCCCGCCCCGAGCGTCTGCTCCACGTCACCTGCGCCAGCCCGCTGGAACTGACCCGCGCCGCCTACCACCTGGGCAACCGTCACGTCGCCCTGCAGGTCGGCGACGGCTGGCTGCGCCTGCTCGACGACTACGTGCTGAAAGCCATGCTCGAACAGCTCGGCGCCACGGTGGAGGCCATCGAGGCGCCGTTCCAGCCGGAGCACGGCGCCTACGGCGGAGGCCACCACCACTCGCACCATGGCGAGGCGGAGTTCAACTACGCGCCGCGCCTGCACCAGTTCGGCGTGCGCCGGTGAACAGCATCTGGGCGCGCCTGCGCCTGGCCAGCTCGCAGTTGCCGATCGGCGGATACAGCTATTCCCAGGGCCTGGAGGCGGCCCTCGACAATGGCTGGGTGCGCGACGCCGAGAGCGCGCGGACCTGGCTGGTCGACCAGTTGCAACTGAACCTGGCGCGCTTCGAGGCGCCGCTGCTGGCCGGCCTGCTGCGCGCCGCGCTGATCGGCGACTGGGCCGCCTGCGATGCGGCCAGCGAACGCCATAGGGCCAGCCGCGAGACCCGCGAGCTGGCCCAGGAGAGCCGGCAGATGGGCTTTTCCCTGCACCAATTGCTGGAAGCCCTGCCCGAACTCGACGCTCCCGGCCGCGCCTGGCTGGCGCGCCAGGACCCGCCCAATCTCGCCGCCGCCTGGGCGATGGCCGCGCGCGCCTGGCGCCTGGACGCCGAGGAGGCGCTCAGTGCCTGGTTCTGGAGCTGGCTGGAAAACCAGTTGGCGGTGCTGATGAAAACCCTGCCGCTCGGCCAACTGGCCGCGCAGAAACTTGCTTCCAGCCTGCTGCCGGAACTCGACCGCGCCTGCGCCGAGGCGCTGCGGCGGCCCGCCGTCGAGGGCAGCGCCGCGTTCGGTCTGGCGCTGGCCAGCATGACCCACGAAACCCAGTACAGCCGTCTGTTCCGTTCCTAGGAGAAACCCCATGACATCCCAACCCCTGCGTGTCGGCATCGGCGGTCCGGTGGGCTCCGGCAAGACCGCCCTGACCCTGGCCCTGTGCCGCGAACTGCGCGAGCGCTACAACCTCGCGGTGGTCACCAACGACATCTATACCCAGGAAGACGCAGAGTTCCTGGTGCGCAACGAGGCCCTCGCCCCCGAGCGGATCATCGGCGTGGAAACCGGCGGCTGCCCGCACACGGCGATCCGCGAGGACGCCTCGATCAACCTGGAGGCGGTGGACCAGCTCAACCGGCGCTTCCCCGGCCTCGAACTGATCCTGGTGGAATCCGGCGGCGACAACCTGTCGGCCACCTTCAGCCCCGAGCTGTCCGACCTGACCCTCTACGTGATCGACGTTTCCGCCGGCGACAAGATCCCGCGCAAGGGCGGCCCCGGCATCTGCAAGTCGGACCTGCTGGTGATCAACAAGATCGACCTGGCGCCGCTGGTCGGCGCCTCCCTCGACGTGATGGACCGGGACGCCCGGCGCATGCGCGGCGACAAGCCGTTCGTGTTCAGCAACCAGAAGACCGGCCAGGGGCTGGACGAAATCATCGCCTTCATCGAGCGCCAGGGCCTGCTGACCGCCGCCTGACGCCACCTCGCAACGACAAGGAACCGCCAATGAAACTGCCCAAGCTGCTCGCCGCCCTCGCCCTGCTCGCCGCGCCGGCGCTGGCCTTCGCCCACCCCGGCCACGGCGAACACGGCCTGGTCGCCGGCCTCGCCCATCCGCTCACCGGCCTCGACCACCTGCTGGCGATGTTCGCCGTCGGCCTCTGGGCCGCCCAGCAACAGGGAGCCGCGCGCCTCGCCCTGCCCTGCACCTTCGTCGGCACCATGCTGGTCGGCGGGCTGCTCGGCTTCGAGGGCCTGCAACTGCCGTTCATGGAGACCGGCATCGCCGCCTCGGTGCTCGCCCTCGGCCTCTGCGTGGCCCTCGCCGTGCGCCCGCCGCTGGCGCTGGCGATGGCCGCCACCGCGCTGTTCGCCCTGGCCCACGGGGTCGCCCACGGCCTGGAGCTGCCGGACCTCTCCAGCCCCTGGCTGTACGCGCTCGGTTTCGTCGCCGCCACCGCCGCGCTGCACGCCGCCGGCTACGCGCTGGTGCGCTTCCTGCCGCAGGCGGCCGCGCCCCTGGTACGTCTCGCCGGGCTGGCCTCGGCGGGCGCCGGGGTCTGGTTGCTGGCCGGCTGAGCCGCCGCGCCTCCCTCAGCGCCTGATCAGCACCCGCCGACCTTGGTGCACGAGGCGCAGGCCATGGGTCTGCGCCAGCATCGCCAGGGCCAGCGGCAGGTCGTCGACGGGAAAGGTGCCGGAGACCCGAAGCGGATCCAGCGACGGCTCGCACTCGATGCTCTCGCCGCCGTAGCGCATCAGTTCTCCCGCCCACTGCCGCAGCGGCATGTCGTCGGCCACCAGCAGGCCCTGGCGCCAGGCCAGCGCGGCCTCGCTGGCGGACTCGACGGGGCCGATCCGCTGGCGATCGAAGCGCACCCGCTGGCCAGCCTCGATCACCCGGCCATCCGCCGCGCTCGCGGCGCCCTCCGGACGCACCTGGACCGCGCCTTCGTACACCGCCAGCACTGTCTCTGCGCCCTCGCGTCGGACGCTGAAGGCGGTACCCAGCGCGCGCATCAGGCCCTGTTCGGTGCGCACCAGGAACGGCCGCGGCGGCTCGCGCCGATCCGCCGCGGTGCGGAGGTAGATCTCTCCGCGATACAGGCGCAGCAGGCGCTGGCCGGCGTCGTAGCGCACGTCCAGCGCGCTGTCGGTGTTCATCTCGAGCTGGCTGCCGTCCTCCAGCACCAGATCGCGCCGCTCGCCGACGGCAGTGAGGTAGTCGGCGCCGAAGCCGTCGCGCCAGACCTGGGCGCGCCATCCCCACCAGACCAGCGGTGCGCCGCCGAGCAGCAGGGCCAGGCCGCGCAGGACCGCGCGCCGGCCGCTGCCGGACGGACGCTCGAGCGCACGCCGGGCCAGCGCCGGCGGCAGCGAACCGATATTCGCCAGCAGACGCTCGGCACGCCGCCAGGCGCGCTGGTGCTCGGGGCTGCGCGAGCGCCAGGACTCCAGCTCGGCCTGCTGCGCCGGAGCCAGCGGCCCCTCCTGCATCAGCAGCAGCCAGGAGGCGGTCTCCCTGAGCACCTGCGGGGCGATCGCCTCGGCGGCCGGCGGCCCGGAAAGCTCCGTATCGCCCGTCTGCGGCGCCCGGCTGGAAGCGCGGTCATTCATCGGGCATCAGGCTCAGGCAGGTCACGTAGGCCTGGTGGATGAACTTCTTCACCGTCGGCAGCGCGACGCCCAGCGCCTGGGCGATGTCCTTCTGCTTCATGCCGTCCAGCGTCGCCATCAGGAATGCCTGTTTCACCCGCGGTCGCAGGGTGTCGAGCAGCGCGTCGATCTCGTGCAGGGTCTCGACGATCACACTCTGTTGTTCCGGCGACGGCTGCAACGGCTCGGGCAACGTGGCCAGGGCCTCCAGCCAGGCGAGTTCCAGCGATTGGCGACGGCGCCAGCTGACCAGCACGCAGTTGGCGATGCGGGTGAGGTAGGCGCGCGGCTGACGGATCGCGTCACGCTGGCCGCCATCGCGGCTGGCGAGGATGCGCAGGAAAGTGTCGTGGGCCAGGTCGTCGGCCACGCCACGTCCCCAGGAGCGAAGGCGGTAGGCCAGCCAGTTGCGCAACCAGGCATGGTTTTCACGGTAGAGCGTGGCGACGCAGTCGCGGTCCGCTTGCAGGCAGGGGCTTGGCGCATTCATCGGAGGCGCATTCATCGGAATAGTCAGCTGGTTTCAATCGCAAATGAAAACTATTATCACTAATTTTCTGCTGACCACAATGCCGGCGCCCTTCCTCGACCGGCCCCGCCGAACCCGAAATATCCCTTTTCCAATCTCGTGCGACAGAGGGAATGAGAGCCCGCAATGACGGGCGCCAACCCTGCGAGCGAAGAAGTCATGTCCCTACAACGCCCTATCCCCAGCCTGGCGCGTCCCTTGTCGCGCCTCTCCCCGCTCACCCTTGCCCTGCGCTGCGCCCTGCTCGGCCTGTCGGCGGTCGGCGCCGGCCTGCTCGGCGGCGGCCTGGCCCACGCGCAGAGCGTCGGCCAGCACTGCGCGGCTACCCGCCTGGACGACGCCACGCCGCGCAGCTACGACATCCCGGCGGGTTCGCTGGGCGCCTCCCTGGGCGCCTTCGCCAGCCAGTCGGGCCTGCTGCTGTCCTTCGACCCCGCGCTGACCCGCGGCCGCACCGCGCCGGCGCTCAAGGGCCGCTACAGCGTACTGGAAGGCTTGCAGCGAGTGCTGTCGAACACCGGCCTGCAGGTCGCGGCGGGAACCTCCGGCGCCTACCTGCTGGTCGAGCCGCGCATGTCCGGAGAAGCCCCGGCCGACCTGTCGCCGGTGGTGGTCTCGGCCGCCGAGCTGGCCGATCCGCAGAAGGAAACCTATACCGCGCCGCGCTCGTCGGTGTACCTCTCCAGCGAAGACATCGACCGCTTCGGCCGGGTTTCCGTGGGTGACCTGCTCCAGGGCATCCCGGGCGTACAGGTCGGCGACAGCCGCAACGGTGGCGCGCTGGACGTCAACATCCGCGGCATCCAGGGGCAGAGCCGGGTGGCGGTGCGGGTCGACGGCGCGGAGCAGGCGCTGGACGTCTACCGCGGCTACGCCGGCACCCAGCAGCGCAGCTACATCGATCCCGACCTGGTCAGCAGCGTGACCGTCGACAAGGGTCCCTCGACCCGCTCGGGCGCGATCGGCGGCAGCGTGGAAATGCGCACCATCGGCGTCAAGGACATCCTGGTCGACGGCAAGGACCTCGGCGTGCGCTTCACCGGCAACGTCTGGAACAGCGGCGTCGCCCCGCAGCACCGCAGCGCCAGTTCGAAGACCGAGAATCTCAGCAGCGTGCCGCACGATGACCGCGGCAGCCTGTTCGGCTCCCAGGCCAAGTCCGGTAGCGCCGCCTTCGCCTACCGCAACGAGCATCTGGACCTGGTCGCCGCCTATGCGCAGCGCAATCAGGGCAACTACTTTTCCGGCAAGAAAGGCCAGGACCGCTATCGCGTCTACAACCGCTACGGTCGCGAGGAAAGCAGCGTAGCCAAGGTCTACAACGCAGGGGAGGAAGTGCTCAACTCGTCGTCGGAGACCGAGTCCTACCTGCTCAAGGCGACCTGGCGCATCGCCGACGAGCACACCCTGGACCTCGGCTATCGTCGCTACGACGGGCGCACCGGGGAGATCATGCCGTCGGACATCTTCCGTTTCGGCACCGCCGGCATCTACCAGTACCCATTGAGCGAAGTGAAGATCGACACCTACACCGCACGCTACCGTTACCTGCCCGAGAACAATCCGCTGGTGGACCTCAGCACCGGCCTGTGGATGACCGAGGCGAAGAGCGACATGCTGACCTCGGTGCTGGCACCACGCTCCCAGGCCTATCGCTCCGACCGCAACTGGACGCGCCAGGACAACCGGCGCATCGGCGGCGACCTGAACAACGTGGCGCGCTTCGAAACCGACTTCGGCGATTTCAAGCTCGACCTCGGCGGCTCGTTCCAGGTCGAAGACATCCAGCCGCAGAAAAGCGTGGTCACCACCCTCCACGACATCAACGCCAACCGCACCCTGAGGGACGCCACCCGCCAGGAATACGGCCTCAACGGCAAGCTCGAGTTCAAGCCGGTCGAGCGCCTGACGCTATGGGGCGGCGGCCGCTACAGCCACTTCAACAGCAAGGACAACGGCATCTCCGCCTCGCCGCGGCGCGAGGATCGCGACATGCGCTTCATCACGGTGAGCAGGCCCGGCTACTACGGCTCGATGATGTGGTTCCCCGACCAGAACGGCCAGTACACCGACGCCACCGATCCGCGCCTCAACAACGGCATCGTCACCAACAACACCAACAATCCGTTCGAAGGCATTCCCTTCGACGAGTTCGGCCCGGCCAACGTGACGGTCCATCCCTCGCGGGTCACCAACGTGGTCACCGGCTACAACTACAGCAAGAAGGGCAGCAGCCGCGGCGGCGGTTTCTCGCCGGCATTCGGGATCAATTTCGAGCTGGCCCCGGATACCTTCGTCTACGCCTCCTACACCGAAGGCCTGCGCCTGCCATCGCTGTTCGAGACCAGCCAGGGCACCCTCCAGGTCGAGCCGGGCAAGGACCTCAAGCCCGAGCGTTCGCGCAGCTGGGAGATCGGTGCCAGCGCGCTGCGCGACAGCCTGTTGGCCGACGGCGACTCGGCGGCGATCAAGCTGGCCTACTTCAACAACACCATCAAGAACTACATCACCCGCTATTACGATCCGGGCCAGATGGGCCTGATGACCTTCAGCAACACCGACAGCTACCGCACCAGCGGTCTCGAACTGCAATCGCACTACGACGCAGGGCGGGTGTTCGCCGACCTGTCGGCGACCTACTACCTGAAGACCGAGACCTGCGACGCCGCCTTCGCCGCCAGGCTGCGCGCCGGCGCCAACCGCTACCAGCGCACCGAGAACACGCCGAACTGCACGCCGGGCAGCTTCATGGGCTCCTACACCAACACGCAGAACCCGCCGCGGCTGGCGACCAACCTGACCGCCGGCCTGCGCTTCTTCGACCAGGCCCTGACCCTGGGCGGGCGCATGACCTATACCTCCGGCCCCACCGCCACGGCGGACAAGCCCTGGCAGGTCGGCGCCACCACACCGCAGATCGAGTACCGCTCGGTGCAGCTGTTCGACCTGTTCCTCAAGTACAAGCTGTTCGAGCACACCGAACTGAATGCCTCGCTGCAGAACCTTACCGACCGCTATTACCTCGACCCGCTGGCACAGAGTTTCATGCCCGCGCCCGGGCGTACCCTGCGGGTGGGGATGCAGGCGAAGTTCTGAGCCGCCCTCTCCCCCTCCAGGCGTTGTCGGCGGAGCGCCGCTCCGGTAGGGCGGATAACCGCCCAGCGGTTATCCGCCGAAGCACCGGGCCTCCCGCTCCCCGTCCCTCCGGAACTGTCCGGAGGAGCGGCGAGACAGCGTCCGTCACCACGACAACGGGTAACTCACCACCAGCCGCGTCTGGTCGAAGTCGCTGTTGAAGCTGCGTCGGTTGCTGGCGTGGTTGAGGCGCACGTTGAGCCGCGCCAGCGGACCGCTCTGCACGGTGTAGCCGAGTTCGACATCGCGCTCCCATTCCTTGCCACCGCTACCGGCCTTGGTGGTGGCGTTCGAGCCATGGCCGTAGCGGACCATGCCGATCAGGCCGGGCCAGCCGAGGCCGACGAAATCGTAGTCGTAGCGAACCTGCCAGGAGCGTTCGTCGGCGTTGGTGAAGTTGCCGTTGAACATGTCGTTGCCCATGCTCCGCCCACTGCTGCCGTAGACCGACTGCCAGCCGCTGTCGCCGCCGACCTTCTGCAGGCCAAGGTAGAAGGTGTGCAGGCCGATGCCGGCAGAAAACAGGCCGTAGACGGTATGGCTGTCGATCTCGCCGGCGCGCGCGGCGCCGTCGTCGCGGTCGACGAACAGGCCGAGGTTGGCGCCCAGGGTCCAGTCGCCGACACGCTGCTTGTGCAGCAGGTTGGCGTAGCTCTGCCGGTAGACGTCCTCCAGTTGCCCGTGCCACAGGCCCAGTTGGGTGCGCTCGCGGTTGAAGCGGTATTCGGCGCCGGCGTAGTTGAAACCGTCCGATTTCTGCGTCGGCGCGCTCCAGGCCGACAGGTCCTGCATGTCCGCCGAATTGCGCAGGCTCACCGCGTCGAAGCGTCCGGCCTGCAGGGCCAGGCCCGGCAGCTCGCGGGAAACCACGGCGAAGCCGCGGAACGTCTGCGGCAGCAGGCGTCCGTCGTCGTAGCGCAACAGCGGAATGTCCGGGAGCATCTCGCCGATCTTCAGTTCGCTGGCCGAAACGCGCAGCTTGGCGGCCACGCCGACACGCCCATAGTCGTCCGCCGCGCGACCGTCATCGTGCAACGGAAGAAGCTCGGAATTGCTGGTGCCACGTCCGCTGTTCAGCTTCACACCGAACAGGCCGATGGCGTCGAGGCCAACGCCGACCGGGCCCGGGGTATAGCCGGAACTGAACTTGAGGATGAAGCCCTGCGCCCACTCGTCCACCAGGCTCTTGCCGGCATCGTGGTCGCGGAAATCGCGGTTGAAGTAATAGTTGCGCAGGACCAGGTCGGTCTTCGCATCCTCCAGGAAGCCGCCCTCGGCAGCTTGCGCGGCAAGACAGGCGAGCATCGGCAGGACCGCCCCTGCGTTGCGCGGGATTGCGGTTTTACGACGGATTTTCATTGTTATTGTGCTCCGTTTTTCAGGGACGACCGGGCCCCGGCAGCCTCTGCGGGCCACCTGGCGACGACGGTCGGGTCAGCGGCGGGGCGCGGGCCCCGCCGCCAGGGTCAGAACGGGTACTGGCGCGGCGCGTGCTGCACGCTGATCCAGTGGTCGGTGGTGAATTCCTCGATGGCCCAGTCGCCGTTGAAGCGGCCAAGCCCGGAGTTTTTCTCGCCGCCGAAGGGCGCGTTGGCCTCGTCGTTCACCGGAATGTCGTTGACGTGGGTCATCCCCGCGCGAAGCTGGCGGGCAAAGCGCACCGCGCGTTCCAGGTCGCGGCTGAACACCGCGCTGGACAGCCCGTATTCGCTGGCGTTGGCCAACTCCAGCGCATGCGCCTCGTCGCGCGCGCGGAGCAGGCCGACCAGCGGGCCGAAGATTTCATCGCGGGCGATCTCCATCGTCGCGCTGACCTCGCCGAATACGTGCGGAGCCAGCAACTGCCCATCGACGCCGCCCTCGTACAGCGGCTTGGCGCCTTCCTGGCGGGCCAGGCGGATCTTTTCCAGCAGGCCTTCGAGCTGGCGCGCGTTGACGATCGGCCCGACCGCGGTATCGGCGCGCTGCGGATCGCCGACGCGGAGACCCTTGACCCGCTCGACGAAGCGCGCGGCGAAGGCGTCGTAGAGGCTGTCCTCGACGATGATGCGGTTGATCGCCATGCAGATCTGCCCCTGGTGGAGGAACTTGCCGAACACCGCGGCATTCACCGCCTGCTCCAGGTCGGCGTCGCCGAGCACCACGAACGGACTGTTGCCGCCCAGCTCCAGCGCCACGTGCTTGAGGTGCGCGCCGCCGCTGGCGATGCGGCCGATGTTGCGGCCCACCGGGGTCGATCCGGTGAAGGTCACCAGGCCCGGCACCGGGTGCTCGACGAAGGCGTCGCCGATCTCGCTGCCGGGGCCGACCACCACGCTGAACAGCCCGGCCGGCAGCCCGGCCTCTTCGAAGATCCGCGCCAGCAGCAGTCCGCCGCAGACCGGCGTGTCGCTGGCCGGCTTGACCACCACCGCGTTGCCCAGCGCCAGGGCCGGGGCGATGGAACGCTGGGTCAGGTGCAGCGGGAAGTTCCACGGGCTGATCACCCCGACCACGCCGATGGCGCTGCGGTAGACCCGGCTTTCCTTGCCCGGCACGTCGGACTCGACGATGCGCCCGTGCACCCGTGCCGGGAACGACGCCGACTCCAGGGTGATCGCGCGCGCCGCGCCCCATTCGATCTCGGCCTTCAGGCGGGTGCTGCCGGACTCGCGGATGAGCCAGTCGACGATCTCCTCGTGGCGGCGGTCGAACACCTCCACCGCCTTGTACAGCACCGCCGCGCGTGCCGAGGGGCCAAGCGCGGCCCATGCCGGCTGGACCTCGGCGGCCTTGGCGTAGGCGGCATCGAGGTCGTCGCGGTCGGCCTGCTCGATCTCCAGCAGCAGGCTGCCGTCGAACGGATTGCTCACCTTCAGCCGGCGGCCGGCCCGGCCGTGGCGCCACTCGCCGGCCAGTGGCTGGAGACCGAGGTCGGTATAACGGGAATCGCTCATCGCTCTTCTCCTCTTTCGAAAATCACAGGGGTTTCTTCGCCGTCGCGTCGACGGACACTTCCGCCGGCACGCGCGGCCGCAGGTGGATGCAGGCGATCGCCAGCGCGCCGATCACGCCAGGCGCGGCGAAGGCCAGGAAGTTCTGCTGGAACGGCAGCTCCAGGGCCAGCAGGCTGCCGCCGAGCATCGGCCCGGCGATGGCGCCGAGGCGGCCGACACCGGCGGCCCAGCCGACCCCGGTGGAGCGCACCCAGGCCGGGTAGAACTGCGCGGCGTAGGCATGGATCACCGCCAGGGTGCCGATGGTGGTGGCGCCGGCCACCACCAGCAGGCCGTTGAGCAGCCAGGGGCCTGGCCCCAGGCCGAGGGCCGCCAGGGAGGCCGCGGCCAGGGCGAAGAACAGCACCAGGGTGCGGCCGGCGCCGAGGCGGTCGGCCAGCCAGCCGCCGAACAACGCACCGAGGGTCGCCCCGACATTCAGGGTGACGAGGAACGCCAGGCTCGAACCGAGGGCGTAGCCGCCGCCGGCCATCAGCTTCGGCAACCAGGTGTTGAGCCCGTAGCTCATCAGCATGCACATGGCGAAGGCCACCCACAGCAGCAGGGTGCCCAGTGCCTGGCGCCCCTCGAACAACTGGGCGACCCGTCCGCTCGGCGCTTCGGCCGCGACAGCGTTCGCCCGCTCGGCGCCGGGCCGGTAGTCGGGATCGACCTTGCGCAGCAGCGCGTCCAGTTCGGCGCGGCGGCCCTTGAGTTCGAGGAACGCCGCCGACTCCGGCAACCAGCGCAACATCAGCGGCACCGCCAGTACCGGCAGCACCGCCACGTAGAACACCGATTGCCAGCCCCAGGCGGGGATCATGGCGATCGCCAGTAGCGCCGAGAGCACCGCGCCCACCGAGTAGAAGGCCGACATCACCGTGACCAGGGTGCTGCGCCGCCCGGCCGGGGCGAATTCGCTGATCAGGTTGATCGCGCTGGGCACCAGCGCGCCCAGTGCCAGGCCGGTGAAGAAGCGTCCGGCGCCCAGTTCCAGCGGGTCGCGGGCGTGCCCGGTGAGGAAGGCGGCGAGGCTCGCCAGCAGGGTGGTGGCGATCACCAGGCGGCGCCGGCCGAAACGGTCCGCCAGCGGCGCCAGCAGGGTGCCGCCGAAGAGCATGCCGAACAGCGCGCAACTGCCGAGGGTGCCGGCCTGCACCGGGCTCAGCTGCCACTCCTGCATCAGGCGTGGCACCACCGAGCCGTAGATGACCATGTCGTAGCCGTCGAACAGCATGATGAAACACCCCCAGCCGAGGATCAGCCAGTGAGTACGGTTAAAGCGGGCAGCGTCGATCACCGCCGCAGCGGATTGCCTGTTCATACCAACCTCTCTCTTGTTCTTGTTATGGGCGCACGCGGGCGTCGGTCGGCACCGCCCACTCTGGCATGGGGCGGCACCGTGGAACATCAGGGTTCGATGGTTTGCGTCGGCACCTCGATCAAAACCGGGCGATCAGCGGCCAGGGCATGCTTCAAGGCGCTTTCCAGTTCTTCGCGGGTGGCCGCGTGGAGCGCCTCGACGCCATAGCCGCGGGCGATCGCGCAGAAGTCCAGACCGGGCACGTCGAGCCCCGGCGCATCGGGCACCTCGAGCACCCCGGCGAACCAGCGCAGGGCGCCGTAGGTACCGTTCTTGAGGATGATGAACACCGCCGGCACACGGTATTGCGCGGCGCTCCAGAGTGCGGTGATGCCATAGTTGGCCGAGCCGTCGCCGATGATCCCGATCACCTGCCGCCGCGGCTGCGCCAGTTGCGCGCCGACCGCCGCCGGCAGGCCGAAGCCGAGTCCGCCGGCGGCCGGGAAGAAGTAGCTGCCCGGCTCGCGCATCTCCACGCGCTGCCAGAAGGCGGTCACGGTGGAAGTCGACTCCTTGACGAAGATGGCGTCGCGCGGCGCCAGCGCATCGATCACGTCGAACACGGTTTCCGGCCGCAGCGGTCCGCCCTCCTCGGCCAGCGCCGGCGGTCGCGGCAGCGCCTCGGGCAACGGCCGCGCACTGGGGCGGACCTGTTCGAGCAGTGCCTCGAGGGTCAGCGCGATGTCGCCGACCAACGCGTCGCCCATCGGCGCCCGTGCTGCTTCGCCGGGATCGCAGGTGACCTGCACCAGCTCGGCGCCGGCCGGCAGGTAGTCGCCGGGGGCGAACTGGTGATAGCGGAACACCGGCGCGCCGACCACCAGGATCAGGTCGTGGCCGTCCAGCAGCCGGCTGATCCCGGCGATGGCCGCCGGCAGCACGCCGCGGAAGCAGGCATGGCGGGTGGGGAACGGACAGCGCGAGGCCGACGGCGCGACCCAGGCCGGCATCCGCAGCTTCTCCGCCAGTTGCACGGCCAGGCCGTTGGCATTCGCCCCGTCGACGTCCGGACCGAGCACCAGCACCGGGTTGCGCGAGCGCGACAGGCGCTCGCCGAGTTCGGCCAGCAATGCCGGCGCCGGCAGCGCGGCGCCGCTGACCTGGCGCGCGGCCAGGTGTTCGACACCGGCCGGCGCCGGTTGCGCCCAGTCGTCGTAGGGAATCGACAGGTACACCGGCGCCCGCGGCGGCAGGCTGGCGGTCTGGATCGCCTGGCTCAACGCGCGCGGCACATCCTGGGCGCAGGCCGGCTCGTGGCTCCATTTCACCAGCGGCTTGGGCAGTTGTCCGGCATCGACGTTGGCGAGCATCGCCTCGACCCCGATCATCGAGCGCACCTGCTGCCCGGCGGTGATGACCAGGGGGCTATGGGAGTACCAGGCGTTGGTCAGCGCGCCCATGCCGTTGCCGGTGCCCGCCGCCGCATGCAGGTTGACGAAGGCCGGGCGGCCGCTGGCCAGGGCGAAGCCATCGGCCATGCCGACCACCGCGCCCTCGTGCAGGCCGAGGATGTAGCGGAAATCCTCGGGGAAGTCCTTGAGGAACGGCAGCTCGTTGGAGCCGGGGTTGCCGAAGACGGTGGTCAGGCCGTGGCGACGGAGGATCTCGTAAGACGCGGAATGGACGGTTTTCATGCAGGCCTTCAAGCTCGTTTCCTGGATTTGCGCTACTGTTGCAGCCGCTCGATAATCAATCAAATCGATACTCTTTCTATAAAAAATAGAACTGGTCTATATGAGTCCGATCGATCTCAACCTGATCCGCACCTTCGTCACCCTCTACGAAGCGGGCAGCGTGACCCTCGCCGCGGAGCGCCTGTTCGTCACCCAGCCATCGGTGAGCTACGCCCTGGCGCGCCTGCGCGAACTGTTCGACGACGCGTTGTTCACCCGCACCCGCGACGGCATCCAGCCGACCTTCGTCGCCGAGCAGCTCTACGGCACCTTCCGCGAGTCGCTGACGCGCATCGAGGGCGCGGTACAGAGCGTTCGCCACTTCGATCCGGCGACCACCGAGCGACGTTTCCGCATTGCCCTCACCGATCTCGGCGAGGTGGGTTTCCTCTCGCTGATCCTCGAACGCCTGACCCGCGACGCGCCGTTCGCCGAAGTGGAAGTGCTGCCGCTGCAGGTGGACGAAGTCGGCGCCTGGCTGAGCAGCGCCAAGGTCGACGCGGCGATCTGCCGCCAGCCGGTGCCTGGCGCGCGCAGCCAGCGGGTCCTGCACGAGCGCTACGTGTGCCTGCTCAGCGACCGCCACCCACGGATCGGCGACAGCCTGAGCCTGGAGCAGTACCTGGCCGAGCGGCACATCGTGGTGACCCGCACCTCCGGCCACGGCATCGCCGAGGACGTGCTCGAGGCCATGCAGGTGCGGCGCCGCATCAGCCTGCGGGTGCCGCACTTCTCGGTGCTGCCAAAGATCATTCCCGGTACCGAGCTGCTGACCATCCTGCCGGCGCAGATCGCCTATCGCTTCGTCGCCGAAGGCGGCATGCGCATGCTCGAACTGCCCTTCACCCTGCCGCCGTTCGACGTCTCCCTGCACTGGCACGAGAGCAGCGAACGCTCGGCGGCGCTGAACTGGTTCCGCACCACCATCGCCGAGGCGATCATCGCCGCCCAACGCTGAAACGCCGGCGGCCCTCACGCAGCGTCTCCCAGCGTCGGCGAGCGCTCGCGACGCCGCGCACCGAGCAGCGGCAACACGGCGGCCGCGGCGACGAACACCGCCGCGAACGCCCCATAGAGGGACAGCGGCTGCCAGCCGTCGTCGAGCAGGAGCCCGGCCACCAGCGGCGAGAGGATCGCCCCGCCGCGACCGACGCCGATCCCCCAGCCGACCCCGGTGGCGCGCACCGAAGCGTCGTAGAGGCTCGGCGCCAGGGCATACAGGCCGGCCACGCAGGCGTTGGCGCAAAGCCCGATCAGCAGTCCCAGCGGCAAGGCCGCGCCGGGCAGCCCGGCGCTCAGCGAGAACAGCGCGAGCAGAGCGGCGGTAAGCAGCATGAACAGCGCCAGCACCCGTTCCAGGCGAAAGCGCGCGGCAAGCCCGCCGAGCAAGGCGGCACCGAAGATCCCGCCGATGCTCAGCAGGGTGCCGCCGGTGATGCCCTGGGCGGTGGACAGGCCGGCGGCGACCAGCAGCTTCGGCGTCCAGCTCATGATGAAGTAGAAGCCGAACATCACCAGGAAAAACAGCGCCCAGAGCAGCAGCGTGGTACGTCGCTGGGCAACGCAAAGCAACCGGGCGAGGCGGCTACCGTGCTCCGCTCCGCCACCGGGCGGGCTCGGCAGTTCGGCGAGCGCCGCGCGGCCCAGGCGCCGGGCCAGCGCGTTGACCCGTTGCAACGCCCGCGGCGGCCGGCGCGCCAGGAGGAAGTCCAGCGACTCCGGCAGGCACAGGCAGACCAGCGGGATCACCGCCAGGGTCAGGCCAGCGCCGAAGACGAACACCGAGCGCCAGCCCCAGGCGCCGATCAGCCATACCGCGAGTAGTCCGCCAAGGGTCGCGCCGAGCGCGTAGCCGGTGGATTGCAGGCTTACCGCCAGGCCGCGCCAGCGGCGCGAGGCGTACTCGCTGGCGATCACGTTGCTGCTGGCGAGGATGCCGCCGATACCCAGTCCGGTCAGCCCGCGCAGCAACGCCAGTTGCCAGGCCGCCTGGCTCAGCGCCGAGGCGAGCATGCCCAGGCCCGACAGCGCCAGGCAGGCGAGGATCAGCGGGCGGCGCCCCCAGCGGTCGGCCCAGGGCGCGATGAACAGCGAGCCGGCGGCCATGCCGAAGAGGCCGGCGCTGAGCAGCAGGCCGATCTCGGCGCCGCCAAGGTTCCATTCGGCGGCCACCGAGGATGCGGTGAAGGCCATCACCAGCACGTCGAAGCCATCGATCAGGTTGAGCACGATGCACACAGCCACCGCCAGCCACTGGAACGGCCGCATCGGTTCGTCGTCGAGAGCGCGGCGCAAGTCCCGGTTCATGGGCGGCCCTCCCCGAGCGGACAGGAAAGAAGCGACGGCAGGCGGGAGCGAGGCGCGGGAATGCAGGAATCCATCATCGGGAAGACCCTTTTCTTGTTGTTGTAGGCACGGCAAGCGCAGGCACCCTGGCACCGTTGCGTCGATGCCGCAATCCTATTGGATCCATTTGTGCGACAAGAAAACGGATGGCCAGCGGATATCCCACTGTCAGCGAAATCCTAGAAAGGCTCTGGAACGAGATAATTGAGCAATTTTTTCCTGAAGTTTTTTATGTGCGACTATCGAACAGATTATTTTTTGTACAGAAGCGGTTGACTTGGAAAAGTTGCCTCGCGAATCATTGGATCCAATTACAAGAACAACGAGAGGATCCGACGATGTTTCCCAAGAACGCCTGGTACGTGGCCTGCACCCCCGACGAACTGGCCGGCAAGCCGCTCGGCCGACGCATCTGCGACGAGCCGATGGTTTTCTACCGAGGCGAGGACGGCCGCGTGGCGGCCCTCGAGGATTTCTGCCCGCACCGTGGCGCGCCGCTGTCGCTGGGCTTCGTCGAGGACGGCGTGCTGGTCTGCGGCTACCACGGCCTGGCGATGGGCGAGGACGGTCGCACCCGCGCGATGCCCGGCCAGCGGGTCCGCGGCTTCCCCTGCATCCGTCGCTTCCCGGTGCAGGAGCGGCACGGCTTCGTCTGGGTTTGGCCGGGCGCGGAAGAACAGGCCGACGCCGCGCTGATACCCCGCCTGGAATGGGCGGAAAGCCCCGATTGGGCCTATGGCGGCGGGCTGTACCACATCCACTGCGACTATCGCCTGATGATCGATAACCTGATGGACCTGACCCACGAGACCTATGTCCATGCGTCCAGCATCGGCCAGAAGGAAATCGACGAGGCCGCGCCGACCACGCGGGTGGAAGGCGACGAGGTGATCACCAGCCGCCACATGCAGAATGTCATGGCCCCGCCGTTCTGGCGCATGGCCCTGCGCGGCAACGGCCTGGCCGACGACGTGGCGGTGGACCGCTGGCAGATCTGCCGCTTCACGCCGCCCAGCCACGTGCTGATCGAGGTCGGCGTGGCCCACGCCGGCCACGGCGGCTACCAGGCGCCGGCGGAGCGCAAGGCGGCGAGCATCGTGGTCGACTTCATCACCCCGGAGAGCGCCACTTCCATCTGGTACTTCTGGGGCATGGCGCGCAACTTCCAGGCCCACGACCAGGCGCTTACCGAGAGCATTCGCGAAGGCCAGGGAAAGATCTTCGGCGAAGACCTGGAAATGCTCGAAAGCCAACAGCGCAACCTGCTGCGCCATCCACGGCGCGACCTGCTGAAACTGAACATCGACGCCGGCGGCGTGCAGGCCCGGCGCATCATCGAGCGCCTGCTGGCGGACGAGCGCCAGGCCGCCGCCCCCAACCGCGCCCAGGCCTGACGGGAGCCTTCGCCATGATCGAGGTCATCGTCGGCGCCATCCGCCTGGAGGCGCAGGATATCCACAGCTTCGAACTGTTCCGGGCCGACGGGGCGGCACTGCCGTCCTTCGAGCCGGGCGCGCACATCGACCTGCACCTGCCCAACGGCCTGGTCCGCCAGTACTCCCTCTGCGGCCCCGCCGAACGGCCGCGCCACTACCGTATCGCCGTACTGCGCTGCCGCGACTCGCGCGGCGGCTCGGCCACGCTGCACGCCGAACTGCGGGTCGGCCAGCGGCTGCGCATCGGCGAGCCGCGCAATCTCTTCCCGCTGTCGCCGGAGCCCGGTCCGCGCCTGCTGTTCGCCGGCGGCATCGGCATTACGCCGCTGCTGGCGATGGCCGAACGCCTGGCCCGCGATGGCGCCGACTTCCAGTTGCACTACTGCGCGCATTCCGCCGAGCGCGCGGCCTTCGTCGACTATCTTGACCGGTGCGCCTTCGCCGACCGCGTGCACTGCCACTTCGACCACGGCGACAGCAGCCGCCGCGCGGACCTTCGCGCCCTGCTGGCGGCCAGTCCGCGCGACGCCCAGCTATACCTTTGCGGGCCGGCGGGCTTCATGCAGTGGATCGAAGAAAGCGCCCGTGAACTGGGCTGGGAAGCAAGCCGCTTGCATCGCGAGCACTTCGCCGCCGCGCCACGGGACGCCAATGCGGACGGCACCTTCGAAGTGCAGTTGGCGAGCAACGGGGCGCTGATCCGGGTCGCCGCCGGGCAGACCGTGCTGGCGGCCCTGCGCGAAGCCGGGGTGGACCTGCCGGCCTCCTGCGAGCAGGGCATCTGCGGCACCTGCCTGACCCGCGTGCTGGACGGCGAGCCGGAGCATCGCGACCTCTACCTCAGCGAAGAGGAGCAGGCCGCCAACGATTGCTTCACGCCCTGCTGTTCGCGTTCGCGCAGCCCACGGCTGGTGCTGGATCTCTAGTCGGCGGCGACGTCGCCGTGAAGCACGGTGACGCCCTTCCGCGCCGGATCGAAGTAGTCGGCGTAGCGCAAGGTCGCGTTGGCGTGCTCGCGCATGATCGCCTCGGCGCGCGCGCCCTGGCCGTTGACCAGCGCGTCGACCACCGCGTGGTGCTGCATGTGGGCGAAGTTGAAACGGCGGAATTCCTGCTCGAGATTGTCGCGATCCACCGCCAGGGCGCTCACCGAGGCGAACGGCAGGTGGTCGTTGCGCGCCAGCGCCACGGCGATCGCCGGGTTGCCACTGGCCTCGATGATGGTGCGGTGGAAGCGCATGTTCATGCGCTGGTAGCGCTCCAGCTCCTCCAGCAGGACCTGGCCGTTGGCGAACAACCGGTCGCCCTCGGCCAGGCATTCCTCCAGGGTCGCCCGTGCCTCGGCGGACAGCCCGCGCTCGGCCGCCTGGCGCGCCGCCAGGCCTTCCAGCACGCCGCGCACCTCGACCGCGCCGGCGATATCCTCGCGGGTCACCGCGCGCACCCTGTAGCCGCGCCCGGTCTTGCACAGCAGGCCTTCCTGCTCGAGGGTACGCAGGGCGATGCGCACCGGCATGCGCGAGACCTGCAGGCGTTCGGCGGTGGGAATCTCGACGATGCGCTCGCCGGCGGCGAGTTCGCCGGAAGCGATCAGCTTGCGCAGCTCGGCCAGCACGCGTTGGCCCGGTTTGCTCATGGAATTCGCTTACTCGATCGGGACGACCGGGGCATCATAGCGTGCCCCGGCCGCCTCCGCCGGTCAGCTTTCGCGGTGGATGGCGAAGCCGGCCCAGGACTGGCTCACCGGCATGATCTCGAGGCTGTTGATGTTCAGGTGGGCGGGCTGGTTCATGATCCAGAAGATGGTCTCGGCGATGTCTTCCGGCTGGATCGGATGTGCCCCGGCGTAGGTCTTGTCGTAGCGCGCCTGGTCGCCACCGAAGCGGACCAGGGAGAACTCGCTCTCGCACAGCCCCGGCTCGAGGTTGGTCACGCGCACCCCGGTGCCCTGCAGGTCGCAACGCAGGTTCAGGGAGAATTGCTCGACGAAGGCCTTGGTGCCGCCGTAGACATGGCTACCCGGATAGGGCCACTTGCCGGCCACCGAACCCAGGTTGACGATGCTCGCCCCGGCGCCGTGGGCGATCAGCCGCGGCAGCAGCAGGCGCGTGCTGTAGAGCAGGCCCTTGATGTTGGTGTCGACCATGGTGTCCCAGTCGTCCAGGTCGCAGGACTGCGCCGGGTCGGTGCCCAGCGCCAGGCCGGCGTTGTTGATCAGGCCGCGCAGGGTGGCGAACTCTTCCGGCAGGTTGTCCACGGCCGCGCTCATCGCCGCGCGGTCGCGCACGTCCAGGGTCAGCGGCAACACCCGGGTCTTCGCCGAAAGCTCGCCGGCCAGGGCCTGCAGACGCTCCTCGCGACGGCCGGTGAGCACCAGCGACCAGCCGGCCTCGGCGAAACGACGGGCGCAGGCTTCGCCGAAGCCTGAGGTGGCGCCGGTGATGAACAGGGTGGACGACATGGGCATCTCCTCGTACGGGGCGGAAAAACGATGTCCGGGGATTCTAGAGCCTCGCCGTGCCCGGTTGGCCATACAGTTGCGCACGAGTTTGCCGAGGCGCCTGCTCAAAAAACGACCAACCTCGCGGAGCCCGCACTGTGCTTGGGCCGCAGCGAACAGCCACCAACTTGTCCACAGGGCGTCGCACAGTTTTCCTGAACAACTGTGGCAGCGGCATGACCACGCGTTGGGGATAAGTGCCCCGGCGCGAGCACTGACCATTTTCTGACCAGCAACGCCTAACCCTCGCCGATTCAGGGGCTTGGCGGTTCTTACCCACCTTATCCACAAGCCCCCGCACAGAAATCCTGAACAACCTCAGGCGGCGTTATCCACAACCCGGCGCGCGGCGACCAGGTCCTCCAGCGCATAACCCACCGACTTGAACAGGGTGATTTCCCCGGGATCGCCGCGCCGCCCTGCCCCGCCCAGCAAGTCGCGCAGTTCGGTGGATATCGTCTCGTGCCCGATGGCGCCTTCGGCGATCGCCTGCAACAGGTCGCCGGCTTCTTCCAGCGCGCCTGCGCGGGTGTCCACCACGATCCGCGCGCGCGCCACCGCCAGGGCGTCAGTCTCGCGCATGGACGGCAGGAAGGCGCCGACCAGGTCGAGATGGACGCCCGGCTTCAGCCATGCGCCGCGCACCAGCGCTTCGCGGGCGGTGGTAACGCAACTGACGCAATCGGCCGCCTCCACCGCCGCGCGCAACCCGTCGGCCGCTCGCGCCGGGTAGCCCTCCTCGCGCAGCCGGGCGGCCAGCGCGGCGGCCTTGGCCGGATCGCGGCCCCAGATGTCGATGTGGCGATAGTCGCGCACGCAGGCGTGGGCCCGCACCATGTGCGCAGCCAGGGTTCCGCAGCCGACCACCAGCAGGCGCCGCGCATCGTCCCGCGCCAGGTAGTCGGCGGCCAGCGCCGAGCTGCAGGCGGTACGCCGGGCGGTCAGCTCCGAAGCCTCCAGCAACGCCAGCGGGCGACCGTCTTCGCCGTCGAACAGAGCGAACACCGCGGCCACCGCCGGCAGGCCACGCGCCCCATTGCCAGGGAACACCGTCACCAGTTTCACGCCGATCCCCTCACCGGCCTGCCACACCGGCATCTGTAGCAGCGAGGCCTGCGCCGGCAAGGCATGGCAGCTGCGCAGCGGCGCACTGCAAGGCTTGGCCAGGCCGATGCGCAACGCCTCGATCAGTTGTGGATAAGACAGGCGCTCGGCGACCTCGGCGTTGCTGAAAAAGCGCAGGCTGTGCATAAGTCGAGTTTCCTCCATGGCTCCAGGGCAGCGCCCGCCCCGGCGGCCAGGCAGCCGGGGCGGGGCGCGCTCAATGTCCGCCGAGATAGGCGTTGCGCACCTCCTGGTTGCCGAGCAGTTCTTCGCCGCTGCCGCTCATGCGGATTTCCCCGGTGACCATCACGTAGGCGCGGTCGGAGAGCTTCAGCGCATGGTTGGCGTTCTGCTCGACGAGGAAGATGGTCATGCCGCTCCTGGCCAGCTCGCGCAGGGTCTGGAAGATCTGCTTGACCACGATCGGCGCCAGGCCCAGGGAGGGCTCGTCGAGCAACAGCAACTTCGGCCGGCTCATCAGCGCGCGGGCGATGGCGAGCATCTGCTGCTCGCCGCCGGACATGGTCATGGCGCGCTGGTTGCGCCGCTCCTTCAGGCGCGGGAACAGCTCGAACATGCGCTGCATGTCCTCCTCGGCGTGGTCCATGCCGATGGGAATGGTACCCATCAGCAGGTTTTCCTCGACGCTCATGTCGGGGAACACCCGGCGTCCTTCCGGCGACTGCGCGATGCCGTTGGACGCCACGTAGTGCGCCGACTTCTGGCGGATGTCCTGGCCGCGATAGAGGATCTGCCCGGCCGCCGCGCGCGGCTGGCCGAAGATCGACATCAACAGCGTCGACTTGCCCGCGCCGTTGGCACCGATCAGGCTCACCGTCTCGCCCTCGTTGACCTGCAGCGAGACCTTCTTCAGCGCCTGGATCGGCCCGTAGAACACGTCCACCTCACGGAATTCCAGCAACGCCGCGCTCATGACAGCTCCTCTTCGTCGGCACCGAGATAGGCGGCGATCACCTTCTCGTCATGGCGGATCTGTTCGGGGTTGCCACGGGCGATCACGTCGCCGTGGTCGAGCACGATGATGTGGTCGGAGATGTTCATCACCATGCCCATGTCATGCTCGATCAGCAGTACGGTGATCCCGTGGTGGTCGCGCAGGTAGCGGACGATGTTGCTCAGGGCGTGGGTCTCGGCCGGGTTGAGGCCGGCGGCCGGTTCGTCCAGGCAGATGAGTTCCGGCCGCGTGCACATGGCCCGGGCGATCTCCAGGCGCCGTTGCTGGCCGTAGGACATCTCGCCGGCCAGGCGGTTGGCGCAGTCCACCAGGTCGACCACCTCCAGCCAGTAGAACGCGTGGTCCAGCGCCTCGCTCTCGGCACGGCGATAGCCGGGAGTGTTGAGGATGCCGGCGAGCAGGTTGCGGTTGACGAACATGTGCTGCGCCACCAGCAGGTTCTCCACCACCGACATGTCCTTGAACAGGCGGATGTTCTGGAAGGTCCGCGCCAGCCCGGCGCGGTTCACCAGATGGGTGCCGCCGAACATCTTGTAGTAGAGGCGACTGCCCAGTTGCGGCGGCTTGACGAAGTCGTCCAGCTGGAACGGCTCGCCGAGCACCTGGATGACGTCCGTGGTGCGCCCCTGGGTGTTGAGCAGGATGTTGCCGCCGGTGGCCTTGTAGAAGCCGGTGAGGCAGTTGAACACGGTGGTCTTGCCGGCGCCGTTGGGGCCGATCAGCGCGGTGATCGAACCGCGCTCGACGTCGAGGTTGACGTCGTTGAGCGCCTTGATGCCGCCGAAGTGCATCATCAGGTGCTCGACGCTGAGGATCTTGTCGCTCATGGCGCCACCCCCTTGCGCGGGGCGAAGCCCACCCGGCTGATGCGGATCAGCCCGCGCGGCCGCCAGATCATCATCACCACCATGAGTATCCCGAGCAGCAGCACGCGGATGTCGGCGAAGCTGCGCAGCAGCTCCGGCGCCACGGTGAGGACGAAGGCGGCGATCACCACCCCGACCGTCGAGCCCATGCCGCCGAGCACGACGATGGCGAGGATCAGCGCCGACTCGAAGAAGTTGAACGAGGACGGGTTGACGAAGCCCTGGTAGCTGGCGAAGAACACCCCGGCCAGTCCCGCGGTGGAGGCGCCGAGCATGAACGCCGAGAGTTTCACCAGCACATGGTTGAGGCCCATCGCGCGACAGGCGATCTCATCCTCGCGCAGCGCCTCCCAGGCGCGCCCGACCGGCATCCGGGTCAGCCGGTGCTTGATGTAGAGCACCAGCAGCACGACCAGGAACAGCACCACGTAGATGAACAGGAACTTCATGTTGGGGTTGTAGGCGATGCCGAGGAACTCGTGGATCGGCACCCCGCCATCCTTGGCCCGGCGGCCGAACTCCAGGCCGAGGAAGGTCGGCGCCGGCGCCGGCATGCCGTTCGGCCCGCCGGTGAAGGACAGCCAGTTGTTCAGTACCAGGCGGATGATCTCGCCGAAGCCCAGGGTGACGATCGCCAGGTAGTCGCCATGCATGCGCAACACCGGGAAGCCGAGGATCGCCCCGGCCACCGCGGCGGTCAGCGCGGCCAGCGGCAGGACGGTCCAGAAGCCCAGGCCGAGGTACTGGTAGCCCAGCGCCAGGCCATAGGCGCCAATGGCGTAGAAGGCCACGTAGCCGAGGTCGAGCAGCCCGGCGAGGCCGACCACGATGTTCAGGCCCAGGCCCAGCAGCACGTAGATCAGGCCGAGGATGACCACCGCCAGCAGGTACTTGCTGGCGAAGAACGGGAAGATCACCGCGGCCACCAGGATCAGCGGCACGATCCAGCGCAAGCGGGTCTTGTAGCCCGGCGGCAGGACGTGGACGCCGCTGCCAGCCCCCTCGAAGCGCTCCAGCACGGCCCGCCCGCCGCGGGTCTGCAGGTAGAGGCTGAGCAGGAAGCGCCCGGCCATCACGATCGCGATGATCCAGCCGACCCGCTCGTAATGCAGGTTGAAGCCGTAGCCGTCGAGGACCACGCCGACGATGGGGCCGAACACCACCAGGGCGATCAACCCGGAGAGCACGGCATCGAGGACGCACTGCTTGAGATCGATGGAAGTCTCGTTGCTCATCGTCGTCCCCTTACACCTTGGCGATCTGCGGGCGGCCGAGCAGGCCCTGGGGACGGAAGATCAGGATCAGTACCAGCAACGAGAAGGCGAACACGTCCTTGTAGTCGGTGTTGACCATCCCCGAGAACTGCGCCTCGGCCACTCCCAGCACCAGGCCGCCGAGCATCGCCCCGGGCAGCGAGCCGATGCCGCCGAGCACCGCAGCGGTGAACGCCTTGATGCCGATGATGAAGCCGGCGTAGAAGTCGAAGGTGCCGTAGTTCATGGTGATCAGCACCCCGGCCAGGGCGGCCATCGCCGCGCCGATGACGAACACGTAGGAGATCACCCGGTCGGTGTTGATCCCCAGGATCGAAGCCATCTTGCGGTCCTGCTGGGTCGCCCGGCACATGCGCCCGAGCTTGGTGTAGCGGATCACGTAGGTCAGCACCGCCATGCCGATCAGCGAAGCGATCAGGATGAACAGCTTGGTGTAGGTGAGCTGGACGAAACCGTCGCCGACGTGGAATTTCAGGGCGCCGTCGAGCAGGGTCGGGATCCCCTGCTGGCGCGGTCCCTGTGCCACCTGCACGTAGTTCTGCAGGATCAGCGACATGCCGATCGCCGAGATCAGCGGCGCCAGGCGCGTGGAGTTGCGCAGCGGCTTGTAGGCGATGCGCTCGATCACCCAGCCGTAGGTGCAGGTCACCAGCACGGTGAACAGCAAGGTGCCGAGGATCAGCAGCGGGAAGTTCTGCAGGCCGAAGAAGGCCAGCAGGGCAAGGGCGATGGCCGACAGGTAGGCGGAGATCATGTACACCTCGCCGTGGGCGAAGTTGATCATGCCGATGATGCCGTAGACCATGGTGTAGCCGATGGCGATGAGGCCGTAGACCGAGCCGAGGGTCAGCCCGTTGATCATTTGCTGGAGGAAGATGCCGTCCATTTTTCAGTCTCTTCAGGGCGAATCGCGACGGCCTTTGTAAGGCGCGCCGGCGCTCGCCGGTGAAAGCGGACGGGTGCTACTGAAACGGCCCCGGATCGCGGGACTCCAGACCGACCACACGCAGACGTCTTCGTTGAATCCGCACTACGGCGGCAAGCACGGGCGAGCACTTCAGCAGCTCCCGGACTTACCCATGCGCCGAGCCTGTGCCCGGCGCATGGCGGTCGAGCGCGATCAGGGCAACTGGTGGTACTTGCCCTTGTCGTCCCACTCGTAGACCACGTAGTCGGAGACTTTCAGGTCGCCCTTCTTGTCCCATTCCTTCTTGCCCATCACGGTCTGCACCGGATGCGACTTCAGCCACTCGGCGGCCTTGGCCGGATCGTTGGCGCCGGCGCCGTTGAAGGCCGCCGCCAGGGACTGGATCGAGGCGTAGGAGTAGAGGGTGTAGCCTTCCGGCTCGAAACCGCCGGCACGGAACTTCTCCACCACCGCCTTGCCGTCGGGGATCAGCCGCGGGTCGGCGCCGAAGGTCATCAGCACGCCCTTGACGTACTGCGGGCCGCCGGCGGTGGTCGCCAGTTCGTCGGTGACCACGCCGTCGTCGGACATGAACCTGGCGGTCAGTCCCTGTTCACGCATCTGCCGTACCAGCGGACCGGCTTCCGGATGCAGGCCGCCGAAGTAGACGACCTCGGCACCGGAGGCGCGGATCTTGGTGACCAGCGCGTTGAAGTCCTTCTCGCCGCGGGTCAGGCCCTCGTAGAGAACCTCTTTCACGCCGAGCTTGTTCAGTTGCGCCCTGGTGGCGTCCGCCAGGCCCTGGCCATAGGTGTCCTTGTCGTGGATCACTGCGACCTTCTTGGCCTTCAGCACCTTGACGATATAGTCGCCAGCGACCACGCCCTGCTGGTCGTCGCGGCCGCACATGCGAAACATCCCGGAGAGTCCGCGCTCGGTGACCTGCGGGTTGGTGGAACCGGGGGTGATGGCGATGATCCCGGCCTCGTCGTAGACCTCGGATGCGGGGATGGTCGAAGAAGAGCAGAAATGGCCGACCACGGCGATGGCCTTGTCCTGGTCCACCAGGCGGTTGGCCACGGCCACGGCCTGCTTCGGTTCGCAGGCGTCGTCGGCCTTGACCAGCTTGATCTTCTCGCCGTTGATCCCGCCCGCCGCGTTGATGTCTTCCGCCGCCTGGGACGCGCCGCGCCAGTATTGCTCGCCGAAGGAGGCGTTGGCGCCGGTATGCGGTCCGGCCACGCCGATCACGACGTCGGCCAGCGCATGCGTGGAAAGACCCATCACGGACGAAACCGCGAGAGCCAGGATGCCTTTTCTGAACAGCTTCTTGGACATGGGGTGTTGCTCCTGAGGATGATGTTGGCGCTCGTAACTACGATGTTGTTGTTGTGTTTCGCTCAACAGGCAGAGCAAGCGGCGTGCCATTCGTTTTTTTCCTGAGTGGCCGGCCACAAGAACTTTAGCCCTCCTTTCCGTTTTTATCTTTGTTATTGGAAATCAGTCATTTAGGCATTTCTCCGAATCCCCTTCGGAGAGCTACAGCCCAGGCCTCACAAGGCCTGAACCGTTCCTATGAATAACTCTACAACGATATTGAAGCGGTTAGAAACTGCACGTCACTGGTGCGCTGCACGCACTAATTGAGGTCCTCTTCTTCAATGAAAGTGCAGGACAGAGCGGTTTTTAAAATTAATATGAACATGAACTTCCCGGGATTCGGTACTTGGCGGAAAAAGTCGATTCGAATACGACATGGACATATCCGTGAGCGACGCCACGTTCGGCGCAAAGCCCTGTGACGGATTCGTCATAAGCCAGCGAATGCTCTATCGCGAGACTTGCCGGCAGTAATAAGCGTCGCCCGGCACTCCGGCAAGCGAGCTTTCCTCCCCACGTCATTCCGTTTATTCATATAACGCGTTCCGCCCGCTCCACCCGCGCCAGGAAACCCGCCATGCTGAACAAACGCCGCCTGCCGTCGATGACCGCCCTGCAATGCTTCGAAGCGGTAGCCCGGCACCTGAGCTTCACCCGCGCCGCCGAAGAGTTGAGCCTGACCCAGAGCGCCATGAGCAAGCAGGTCGCGCAACTCGAGGAGCAGTTGCAGCACGCCCTGTTCCGCCGGGTGCGCAAGCGCCTGCAACTGACCCCGGCCGGCGAGCTGTACCTGGCCGAGGTACGACGCATCCTGCAGCAGGTAGAGCTGTCCACCCGCTTCCTGCTTTCCTACGGCGGCGAGACCGAAGTGCTGCGAGTGGCGACCCCGCCGACCTTCGGCGCGCGCTGGCTGATCCCGCAACTGAACGGCTGGCGCCACCGCCACCCGAACATCCACCTCGACCTGCGCCAGGAACTGGAACCGGACGACCTGCGCCAGGGCCATTGCGACCTGGCATTCTTCTTCGGCCCCGGCACCCTGCCGGGCGCCGAGTGCATACGCCTGTTCGGCGAACAACTGGTGGCGGTCTGCGCGCCATCCCTGCTGCCGGCCGGCGGACTGGACGAACCGACCCAACTGGCGGGGCTGGTGCTGCTGCAGAACGCCAGCCGCGCGGAGGCCTGGCACGACTGGTTCGCCAGCCTGGAGCGAAATTGCCAGGGTTGCTACCACGGTCCACGCTTCGACACCTTCTACATGTGCATCCGCGCCGCCCAGGCCGGTTGCGGGGTAGCCCTGCTACCGCGCTTCCTGGTCGAGGAGGAACTCGCCGAAGGCAAGCTGGCGATCGCCTGGCCGCACGCCCTGCCCAGCCAGGAGGCTTACTACCTGGCCTATCCCGAGCATGCCGCGGAAGTCCCCAAGGTGCGCCATTTCATCGAGTGGATGGTAGAGCGCCTGGAGCAGGAGCAACCCTCAGCGGGCCCCCGCCAGACGCGCCACGGCCCGGTTTGACGTTTCCGCTGCGCGGAACCATCTTTACTCTCACTCGGTTCACCTCGGAACGTCCCATGCTCACTGGCGTCACGGTTCGAATCCGCCTGCTGGTCCTGGCGTTGCTGCCCCTGACGATGCTCGTCACGGTCATCGCGATGGCGCTGGCCAACGCCAGTCGACTCGATGCCAGCTTCCAGGACCTTTTCAACAACCGGATGAAGCCCATCAGCCAGCTCAAGATCGTCGCCGACGCCGTTGCGGTCAGCGTGGTCGACGCCCTGCACAAGTACCGTGCGGGGGTCTTCGATGAAGAGCGCCTGCAGCAGGAGTTGAGTGGGGCGCTGTCGCGCACCGAGAAGTCGTGGGCCGACTATTCCGCAGACCACCGGACTGCCGCCGAGAAGGAAATCATCGAGTCGCTGGTCCCCACCCTGGAACAGGTCAAGCGGATGACCCTGGCATACGGCGAGCAGGCCAGGGCCGGAAGCCTGCGAAACGTCGAGGCCGGAACGTTCAATCGCGAGATGTATGGTGCGTTCGATCCCCTGGGAACCGCGCTGTCGACGCTGATCGACCTGCAGCTCAGCGAAGGCGCCAAGCTCAACGAGCAGATGGAGAAACGCTACGACTCCATGCGCACCACCTTCCTGCTCATCGGCGCCGCAGCCCTGATCCTCATCGTCGCCGCGGCCTGGTTCATCAGCCTGTCGATCATGCGCCCGCTTTCCGATCTGCGCGGGGTGATCCGCCGCGTGCAGGACTCCTCGAATCTCACGCTCCGCGCCGATGCGCGCGGGCGCGACGAAGTGTCCGATACGGCGCGCGCCTTCAATATGATGCTGGAAAGCCAGCAGGCGCTGCTCCGCCATCTCGCCGAAACGGCCAGGAAGCTGACCGTCACCTCGGACGAGATGAGCGCCATCAGCAACCAGGTCAGCCATGTCGCCACGTCCCAGGGCGACCAGACCGACATGGTCGCCACGGCGGTACACCAGATGAGCATGGCGGTCCAGGACGTGGCGCGGAACGCCCAGGCCGCCGCAGCCAGCGCGGAATCGGCGAACAGCGAGGCGCACACCGGAACCGGCCTCGTGCATGCGAACCTCGACGCCATCCAGGGCCTGTCGGTCATGGTCGGAGAGGCGGGAGCCGTCATCGACACGCTGCGCAACAAGACCGAGGAAATCAGCACCGTTCTGGAAGTCATCCAGAACATCGCCCAGCAGACCAACCTGCTCGCCCTCAATGCCGCGATAGAAGCCGCACGGGCGGGCGAGGCCGGACGCGGGTTCGCGGTGGTCGCCGATGAAGTGCGCAGCCTGGCCACCAATACGCACAAGGCCACCGAAACCATCCGCGAGATGATCGAAGCCCTGCAGGCAGGCGCCAGCAGCGCGGTCAGCGTGATGCAGCAGTCACGCGAGCAGGCCCAGGTCAGCGTCCAGCGCGCCCACGAGGCGGGAAAGGCGCTCGGTCTCATCGCCCAGGCGATCGAAGGCATCGCCCAGAGCAACGCGCAGATATCCACGGCGACGGAAGAACAGACCGCCACCGCGAGCGAGGTCAGCCAGAACATCGACTCGCTCAATGCCAGCATCGGTGAAGTCGCCGAGGGCGCGGTGAAGACCTCCACCTCCAGTGTCGAGCTGGCGAAGCTGGCAAACGGGCTGGAGCAGCAGATCCAGCGCTTCACCGTCTAGCAAGCGCGGCAGGGAGCGGCCTCACCGGCCCTGCCGCACCCGTTTGTCAGGACGCCAGCAGGCTGCGGTCGAAAACGAAGGCGCCGCCCGGCTTCGGGGTGAAATGCAGGACGTGTTGCGGACGCCCCATGGGCGGACGCTGGCGTTCGCCGGTGTCCTCGACCCAGCCAGCCTCCTTCATCCGCTCCAGGCGGCCGCGCAGGCTGGAATGCTGGACTTCCTGGCCGATGGCGCACTCGAAGGCCTTCAGCGCCTCGGCCACGGTGAAGCGCGGCGCCAGCAGGAACAGCGGCAGGGCGCTGTACACCGACTTGCTCGCCAGGCGCTCGCAGGCCTGCTGTACCAGTTGGGCGTGGTCGAACGGCAGGGCGAAGCGCTCGCTGCGAACGTCGCGCAGCGGCACGAAGTCGAGGTCGTCGTCCTCCACCCGGGTGTCCGGGCCGACCAGCACCAGGTAGAACACGCTCAGCGACCAGCCGCGCGGGTCGCGTACCGCGTTGCCGACCGTGGCCACCTGCTCGATGTAGGCCGGCTCCAGCCGCGCCTTGTCGCGCAGGGCGCGCACCGCCGCGTCGTCGAGGCTGTGGTCGGCGCTGCGGCCGTTGACCAGCACGCCGGGCAAGGCCCACTGGCCGGCGAAAGGCGCCTGGGCGCGGCGGATCAGCAACAGCTCCAGTCCGTGCCCGGGGTTCAGGCGCAACGCCACGATATCCACGCTGGCCAATACTTCCGCTGAACTCATCGTCACTCCTCTCTTCAGACCGCCTGGCGTTCGCCGCCATAGCAGTGCAGTTCGTCCTTCACTTCCGGCAGGCACCAGGCCTCCGGTATCGCCAGTCCTTCGCGCAGGCGCTGGCGGATCATCGAGCTGTGCAGCGGCAGCCGCTCCTCCGCCACCAGCCGGCCGAAGCGCCAGCACAATTCGGCGGCGCGTTCGAAGCGCGGCAGCTCCGCCTCGTTGTCGGCGCCGATCAGCAGGGCGATCCGCGCTGACGCCAGGCCGCTACGCGCGGCCAGCGCTTCCAGCAGGTCGATGCTGTAGACCGCCGGACGATCGGGCATCAATCCTGCTTCGATCGGCTCGCAATACACCCGCCGCGGATCGATCCGCCGGGCCAGCCGCGCCAGCCAGCGGCAGCGCAGCTCGAAATCGCCCATGCGCTTGCCGAAGGCGTGGCGGTGGCTCGGCACCAGGGCGACCCGTTCGGCGCAAAGCAGCGCCCGGCGGATCACCGACTCATGGCCGGGGTGCGGCGGGTCGAACGCCCCACCATAGACCGCGAGGGCGAAGTCGGGGGCGCGTCCGCCGCTCATCCCGGCAGGCAGTCGGCGAATCCGGGAACTTATTTCATCACGCATAGAAAATACCTTCCACTGCGAAATTTTGTAGTACAAGTGCTTGACGACTTATTTCACGTGATGAATTATGTACCCACATTCAGCCCCAACCCGTCAAGCGGAGGCTTCCATGAATCGCCCCAGCAAGATCGCCAGCTTCGATGTCGACGCCCAGAAAGGCTTCACCCCGCTGTGCCCGGACGAACTGCCGGTGCCCGGCGGCGACGCCATCGGCGCCGCCCTCAACCAACTGGCCAGCCGCTCCGCGCTGCGCCTGGGCAGCAAGGACGCGCACAGCCCGAAGGCTGCCTGGGTAGTGGAAAGCGCCGAGCAGATGCTGCGGCCGCTGGCCTATCCGGACGCCGACCTGACCTGGGTGAGCCACTGCGTACCGGGTACGCCGGGTTTCGAGCTGCTCGACGAACTGCCGCGGCCGATCGACTACGACTTCTTCGTCTGGAAGGGCGTGGAGCCGGACCTGCATCCCTACGGCGCCTGCTACCACGATCTGGCGGAACGCCGCAGCACCGGGGTCATCGAATACCTGAGGCAGAATGGCGTGAGCCATGTGCTGGTGGGTGGCCTGGCGCTGGACTACTGCGTGAAGAACACCGCCCTGCAACTGCGCCGCGCCGGTTTCGAGGTGCTGCTCTACCTGCCCGCCTGCCGGGCCATCGCCGAGGACACCGCGCAGCAGGCCTGCGACGAGATGCGCGACGCCGGGGTGATCCTCTGCGCCGACCTGGAACGACTGGATAGCGCCCTCGCCGGCGCCGACAAGGAGAAGTGAACATGGCCGAAAGCGTCTTTGCCGAGCGCATCGTGCAGAACCTGCTCGATACCGATTTCTACAAGCTGACCATGATGCAGGCGGTGCTGCACAACTACCCCAACGCCGAAGTGGAGTGGGAATTCCGCTGCCGCAACGCCGAGGACCTGCGTCCGTACCTGGCGGAGATCCGCTACCAGATCGAGCGCCTCGCCGAAGTCGAGGTAACCGCCGACCAGCTCGCCTTCCTCGAACGCATCCCGTTCATGAAGCCGGACTTCATCCGCTTCCTCAGCCTGTTCCGCTTCAACCTGCGCTACGTGCACACCGGCATCGAGGATGGCCAACTGGCAATCCGCCTGCGCGGCCCGTGGCTGCACGTGATCCTCTTCGAGGTGCCGCTGCTGGCCATCGTCAGCGAGGTGCGCAACCGTTATCGCTACCGCGAGGTGGTCCTGGAACAGGTCGGCGAGCAGCTCTACCGCAAGCTCGACTGGCTCTCCGCCCAGGCCAGCAGCGAGGAACTCGCGGAATTCCAGGTCGCCGACTTCGGCACCCGCCGGCGCTTCTCCTACCGCACCCAGGAGGAAGTGGTGCATATCCTCAAGCGCGACTTCCCCGGGCGCTTCGTCGGCACCAGCAACGTGCACCTGGCCCGCGAGTACGATCTCAAGCCGATCGGCACCATGGCCCACGAATGGCTGATGGCCCACCAGCAACTCGGCCCGCGGCTGGTCGACAGCCAGCAAGCGGCGCTGGACTGCTGGGTCCGCGAGTACCGCGGACAGCTCGGCATAGCCCTGACCGACTGCATTACCATGGATGCCTTCCTCGACGACTTCGACCTGTACTTCGCCAAGCTCTTCGACGGCCTGCGCCACGACTCGGGCGACCCGCTGGCCTGGGCGGAGAAAGCCATCGCCCACTACCGCCGCCTGGGTATCGACCCGCTGAGCAAGACCCTGGTGTTCTCCGACGGGCTGGACATGCCCAAGGCGTTGCAGCTGTTCCGCGCGCTACGTGGCAAGATCAACGTCAGCTTCGGCATCGGCACCAACCTGACCTGCGACATCCAGGGAGTCGAGCCGATGAACATCGTCCTGAAGATGACGGCCTGCAACGGCCATCCGGTGGCGAAGATATCCGACGCCCCGGGCAAGACCCAATGCCGCGACGAGAACTTCGTCGCCTACCTCCGCCACGTCTTCAACGTGCCGGCCTAATCCTTTCGCACCTAACGGGAGCCCGAACATGCAACAGATCCAACGCGACATCGCCCAAGCCCTGCAGGTCCAGCCGCCGTTCCAGTCGGAGGCCGACGTGCAGGCGCAGATCGCCCGGCGCATCGCCTTCATCCAGCAGTGCCTGAAGGATTCCGGGCTGAAGACCCTGGTGCTGGGGATCAGCGGCGGCGTCGACTCGCTCACCGCCGGCCTGCTGGCCCAGCGCGCCGTCGAGCAACTGCGCGAGCAGACCGGCGACCAGGCCTACCGCTTCATCGCCGTGCGCCTGCCCTACCAAGTGCAGCAGGACGAGGCCGATGCCCAGGCTTCGCTGGCGACCATACGCGCCGACGAAGAGCAGACCGTCAACATCGGTCCTTCGGTGAAAGCCCTGGCGGAACAGCTGGAAGCCCTGGAAGGACTCGAGCCGGCGAAGAGCGACTTCGTCATCGGCAATATCAAGGCGCGCATCCGCATGGTCGCCCAGTACGCCATCGCCGGCGCCCGCGGCGGCCTGGTGATCGGCACCGACCATGCCGCCGAGGCGGTCATGGGGTTCTTCACCAAGTTCGGCGACGGCGCCTGCGACCTCGCTCCGCTCAGCGGCCTGGCCAAGCATCAGGTGCGCGCCCTCGCCCGCGCCCTCGGCGCTCCGGAGAACCTGGTGGAGAAGATCCCCACCGCCGACCTCGAGGACCTGCGCCCCGGCCATCCGGACGAGGCTTCCCACGGCGTCACCTATGCCGAGATCGACGCCTTCCTGCACGGCCAGCCGCTGCGCGAGGAAGCCGCGCGGGTGATCGTCGACACCTACCACAAGACCCAGCACAAGCGCGAACTGCCGAAGGCGCCCTGAGCCTCCCGGCCCGTGCGGCAGGCCCGTCGTCGACGGGCCTTTGTCGCGGGCGGGAATGTGCCTGTCGCAACCAGGTCTTCAAGTCCGCGCGGCGGCACGCTAGAAGGAAGCTGAATCCCTGCGAAGGCCAGCCATGCGCACCCGTCTCCCCGCCCTGCTCCTCGGTGTCCTGCTGGCCGGCCAGGCCTGCGGACACACGTCCCCGCTGCTCGCGCCGGTACGGCAGATCCACGCCTTCGGCGACAGCTATTCGGACAACGGCGAAAGCCAGCGACTGACCCGCGAGATGCTCGCCAAGGGCATCGCCGGCGCCCAGGCATTGCCCGGCGAAGTCTACTGGCAGGGCCGCTGGAGCAACGGCCCGACCGCCGTCGAGGTGCTCGCCCGCCAGCTCGGCGCACAACTGGCCGACCATGCGGTGGGCGGCGCCAAGAGCGGAGCGGACAACTACTACGGCTGGATGAGCGCCTACCGCCATACCGGCCTCGCCGGCCAGGTCGACGCCTACCTCGCCACGCTGGACGGCAAGCCGGCCGACGGCCAGGCGCTGCACTTCATCTTCGTCTCCGCCAACGATTTCTTCGAGCACGAGGATTTCGCCGGCGAGCAGTCCCTGGAACAACTGGCCGGCAGCAGCGTGGCGAACATCCGCGCCGCGGTGCAGCGTCTCGGAGAGGCCGGCGCACGACGCTTCCTGGTGGTCAGTTCGACCGACCTGAGCGTGGTCCCGGCGGTGGTCGTCGGCAACCGGGTCGAGCGGGCGCAGCGCTACCTGCAAGCGGTCAACGCCAGCCTGCCGATCCAGCTCGCCGCCCTGCGCAAGACCCGCGGCCTGGAGCTGAGCTGGTTCGACCATCTCACCTTCAGCCGCCACTTGCGGCGCAACCCGGCACGCTACGGCCTGGTGGAGCTGGACGCGCCCTGCCAGCCGACCCAGCCCAGCGTCCGCCCGGCCTGCGCCAACCCGGACCAATACTACTTCTGGGACGAGTGGCATCCGACCCGGCGCGTGCACCAACTGGCCGGCGAAGCGATGGCGGCGCGCTACGCGCGCTGAGCCCGGCGCGCGCCCATGAAAAAGCCCGGCAGCGGCCGGGCTTTTTCATGCAGCGGATCGCTCGCGCATCACTTCAGGGTCAGGGTGCCCTTCATCAGCGCGGAGTGGCCCGGGAAGGTGCAGAAGAACATGTACTGCTCGCCTTCCTTCAGCTTGGAGACGTCGAAGGTCACCGAGTCCTTCTCGCCCGAGCCGATCAGCTTGGTGTGGGCGATGACACGGCTGTCGTCGGGTTTCAGGTAATCCTTGTCCAGGCCGGAAGCCATGCCGTCGGTGACCACGCCCTGCATGTCGGCGGCGGTGCTCAGTACCCAGTTGTGGCCCATGACGTTCTTCGGCAGGTTGCCGGGGTGGGACAGGTTGACGGTGAACTGCTTGCAGCTCTTGTCGACGGTGATGGCATTGGTGTTGAACTGCATCTGGTCGTTACCCTGGATGTCCACCGAGCACTCGGCAGCCAGCAGCGGCGCACTGAGCAGGGACAGCAGGGATACCGCAGCGAGTTTACGTAGCATGGAGCAGCCTCCTAGGCAGGTTGGGCGATGAATCCTGAAAGAGCAGACTGCCCGATCGGGCACCGAGTTCCACTGATTCAGGTCAAACCCGAACCGGACGTGGCGGGGCATCGAGCGGGATCTGCCCGGCGTTTACTACGGGGAACTCCTGTTTTAGCACAGATGTGCCGCTTCGCGCCTGCGACGCAACGTCCGGCAATGCTTCGCACGGCTTGGTCGAAGCGCTCCCAGCCGCTACCCTGTGCGCCTTTTTCCACCCCCGACAGGAGTCGATCATGACCTTGCGTTCCGTCTGCGTATTCTGTGGCGCCAGCCCCGGCGCTTCCCCGGTCTACCAGGAAGCCGCCGTGGCACTCGGCCGGCACCTGGCCGAGCGCGGCCTGACCCTGGTCTACGGTGGCGGCGCGGTCGGTCTGATGGGCACCGTGGCGGACGCCGCATTGGCCGCCGGCGGCGAAGTGATCGGGATCATCCCGCAGAGCCTGCAGGAGGCCGAGATCGGCCACAAGGGCCTGACCCGCCTGGAAGTGGTAGACGGCATGCACGCGCGCAAGGCGCGCATGGCCGAGCTGGCCGACGCCTTCGTCGCCCTGCCCGGCGGGCTCGGCACCCTGGAAGAGCTGTTCGAGGTCTGGACCTGGGGCCAACTGGGCTACCACGCCAAGCCGCTGGGCCTGCTCGAAGTGAACGGTTTCTACGACCCGCTGCTGACCTTCCTCGACCACCTGGTCGACGAACGCTTCGTCCGCGCCGAACACCGCGGCATGCTGCAGCGCGGTACCAGTCCGGAGGCGCTGCTCGATGCCCTCGCCGCCTGGACGCCAAGCGTGGCGCCAAAGTGGGTCGACCGCACCCCGCAGTGATCCGCTCCTCTCTCAGGACGGCGGCAGCAGGCTCAGCGGGTCGAGCGGCCGGCCGTTCTGGCGGATCTCGAAGTACAGTTGCACCCGGTCGGCATCCGAGGAACCGGCCTCGGCGATCTTCTGGCCCTTGCCGACCATCTGCCCCTCCTTCACCAGCAAGCGGCTGTTGTGCGCGTAGGTGCTGGTGTACGAGGTACCGTGCTGGATGATCACCAGGTTGCCGTAGCCACGCATGTTGTTCACCGCGAACACCACCTTGCCGGCCAGCGAGGCCTGTACCGGCTGGCCCAGGGTGCCGGCGATGCGGATGCCCTTGTTGAGCTTGTCGGAACTGGAGAAGCGGCGGATCACCGGCCCCTTCATCGGCCACTGCCAGCCGCGCAGGGTCACCGACGGCGGCGGAGGCGGCGGCTTGCGCGCACGGCTGCTCGACGAGGAGCGGCTGCTGGCGACGTAGGTCGACTTGCGCCCGTCGAAGCGCACTACCTGGCCGACCTTGACCGCGTAGGGCGGGCGGATGCCGTTGGCGCGCGCCAGGTCCTTGTAGTTCCAGCCGTGCCGGGTGGCGATCGAATAGAGGGTGTCGCCGCGCTTGACGCGATACTCGCCGCGCACGACCTTCGGCACCGACGCCCCCGGGCCGGGAGCCTTGGAGCTGCACGCGGATACCGCCAGCAGGACGGCGATCAAGAGCAATCTGAAGAACACACGGAATCCTTTTCCCGATGAAACCCGGCCGGCTGCGGCGACGGTTGCAGGCCCGCACTATACCTTGTTCGCCGGGGTGCCCGTTGGACTCGCCGATGGCCCGTTTTCTCCGCGCGGCCCGCCACCCGGTCCGCGCACAAACGCCAACGCCCCGCAGGACGGGGCGTCGGTGCCGAGCGGGAAACGTCAGGCGCCGGCGGACTGCTGCACGATCACCGTCTGCGCCGGCATCGGTGCCGGGAAGTCGGCGCCGAGGGCGTCCTTGATCACCTTGTTGGTATCGAAATAGACCTGCCAGTAATGGTCGTTGTGGCAATACGGGCGCACCGCCAGCACCGGCCCGACCAGGTTGAACTCGAGGATTTCCACGTCCACCGGCGGCTCGCCGAGCACGTTGGGAATCGCCGCGACGCGCTGCTTGAGCAGGGCGATGGCCGCCTGGTAGTCGGCGGCACCGGAAAGCTGCGCCTTCAACTCGACCCGGCGGAACGGGTTGTGGGTGAAGTTCTGGATGTTGTCGCCGAATATCTTGTTGTTGCCGACCATGGTCAGCACGTTGTCCGGAGTGTTGATCGCCGTGGTGAACAGGCCGATCTCCTTGACCGTGCCGGTCACTCCGCCGGCGCAGATGAAGTCGCCGACCTTGAACGGCCGCAGGACGATGATGAAACCGCCGGCCGCCAGGTTCGCCAGCAATCCCGACCAGGCCATGCCGATGGCCAGGCCGACCGCCGCGATCAGCGCCGCCAGGCTGGTGGTCTGGATGCCGAAGAAACCGAGGATGCCCACCACCAGCAGCACGTTCAGGGTCACCGTGATGAACGAGCCCACGTAGCGCAGCACGGTGGGATCGACCTTTTGCCGCTCGAGGGATTTCTGCACCATGCCGACGGCGAAGCCGATCAGCCAGCGGCCGATCACCCAGAAGGCGATGGCCGCGAGAATCTTGATGCCGAAGGCGAAGGCGTACTGGGACACCGTCGCCCAGAGCGCGTTGATCTTCTCGGTACCTACGTTGACGATCGTCGTGTCATCCATATCGCTCACCGTGCGCAAGGAAGGAGTCTGGCTCCGTACGAGAACCGCCCCTGGCACCGGAAAGGCAGGCTCCGGCCCTTGGCCCGACAACGTCCGTAGCGGATTCTGGAAAAGCTAGCACGGCGCCGCGAATTTGCCGGAGCACCGCTTCGTTGTCCCCAAACGGCGTGGGCGAGGCTGTGGACAACCTGGGTGAAAAGGTCCGGGAGTCCCGGGCGGCAGGGCCTCCGCGGAACCGATCACTTTTTGATCAGCCGGCAGTTTCCCGTAGCGGCAGCACCGTCACCCGCACCTCCGGGTCATGGCTACCGCCGCCGAGGATCACCCCGCGCAGCGGCGACACATCGGAAAAATCCCGCCCCCAGGCCAGGGTGATGTGCTCCAGGTCGGGCAACAGGTCGTTGGTCGGGTCGAAATCCACCCAGCCGTTCTCCGGGCAATACAGCGAGACCCAGGCATGCGAGGCGTCGGCGCCGATCAGTCGCGCCTGCCCGGGCGGCGGGCGGGTCAACAGGTAGCCGCTGACGTAGCGCGCCGCCAGTCCGCGCGCGCGCAGGCAGGCGAGCATCAGGTGGGCGAAGTCCTGGCAGACCCCGCGACGGCGCTCCAGCACTTCGTCCAGCGGCGTCGCCACCTGGGTGGCCTGCGCATCGAAGGCGAACTCGCGGAAGATCTTCTCCATCAGTGCCGCCGCCGCCACCAGCAACGGCCGTCCGGGCGGGAAGCAGTCGGCGGCGAACTCGGCGAATCGCCGCTGGATGCGCACATAGGGCGACTCGACGCGATAGCGGCAGGCTTCCAGCTCGGCGGCGGACAGCGCCCGCCCGGAAAATGCCAGCCCGGCGGCGACGGTTTCCCATGCCGGCGACGCGGCCAGTTGCGCCGGCGCATGGGCGAACACCTCGACCTGCAGTCGCGCGCTGACCCGCAGCGCCTCGTGGGGACGCTCGAAGGCCAGCCGGCTCAGCGGATTGCCGAATGCGTCGTGGCCATCCTCGCGCCGGCTCGGCCCCGGCTCGATCAGCAGTGCCCGCTCATGACAGGCCTGCCAGGCGCATTCGCGTGGCCAGAGATGCGCCAGTTGCCGCGACAGCGAGACCGGCGTCGCATAGCGGTAATGGGTGTCGTGCAGCACCTGGTAGCGGGCGCCCTGGAGCGGAACGGAGCGAAGCGCGGGTGCGGACATCAGGTGGATACCGTTCTCTGGCTGACATCGTCGACATGGGCGAAATAGCGCAAGCCTAGCCGATCGGAGACCTGTCCGGCGCAGGCGGCGATGTCGCGCAGCAGTCGCGCCAGCCCGACGAGCACCTCGTCGAGTCCTGCCGCGCCGAACAGCGGGCTTTCCAGGGCCGCCAGATCGAAGCTGCGCAGGCGTTCGCCCAGGGTCCTGAGTTCCCGCTCGCGTGGCGCGCCGAACTCCTCGTGCAGGCGCTCCAGCGAACGCTCCAGGGCCTGCAACTGGAAGCGCAGCGAGTGCGGGTTCTGCTCGTGCAACAGGAGCAGGTCGAGCACCGGGACCAGCTGCGGCGACGCCAGGTAGCGCGAGCGGTAGGTGATGCCGCTGTTACCCAGCTCCAGCAGCCACTCCAGCGCGCCGGCGTCCCAGGCGCTACCGCCGTCGAGGAAGGCGGCGATGCTCTCGGCGAAGAAGCGCACGCGCTCGATGCGCCGGCCGATCATCAGGAAACGCCAGCCGTCGTCGCGGGTCATGTCGTCGAGGGCGAAACCGGACAACGCGGCCAGGGACATCACTAGCCGGTTGAGGAAGTCCAGCGCTTCGCCGAGGTCGGTGCGTGCCGGATCGAGCGCCTGCATGTCGCGTTGCAGCTCCAGCAAGGCCAGCCAGTTCTCCCCGGACAAGCGCCCGCGCACCTGCGCCGCCGCCCAGTGCAGGCGCCGCAGGTTGGCGCACAGGCTCGCCGGCCAGTGCTCGTCGAGCAACGCCCGCAACAGGCACCTTTCCAACGGCTCGCCATCCCCGGGCAGCAGGCCGATGCCGCCGGCCAGGGCCAGGGCGCTGCGCAACGCCTCTTCGTCGCCATCGGCATCCACGTAGCGCGACAGCACCACCCGCAACAGGCGCGCATGGTCGTCGCAACGCTCGGCATAGCGGCCGTACCAGAACAGGTTCTCCACCACCCGCGACGGCAGGTAGGGGTCTTCGCGGACCAGGTCGCGCACGCCGAGCCGGCGCGGTCGCCACGGCTCGCCGCCGACCGCACGCTCGGCCAGCACCCAGGTGTCCTTGCTCGCGCCGCCGCGTTGCATCGACACCACCTCGGCATCCGCCGCCGAGGCTACGCGGGTCAGACCGCCGGGCATCACCCAGTAGCGTCCGTCGCTGGCGGCGACGGCGAACACGCGCATGCCGATGGCCCGCGACTGCAGGCCGACGCCGGCCTCGCCGTCGCGCCAGACCGGCGCCTGGGACAACTGCGCCAGGCGTTGCGCCACGTAGGCCTGCGGGCGCTCGCGCAAGCGCTCGCCGAGGGATGCCAGGCCGGCACCGTCGAGGGCGTGGCCGAACAGCGGTTCGCAGCGCTGGCCGGGAAAGGCCGGCTTGATCACCAGGTCGGGCAGTGCCGCGAGTATCGCCTCGAGGGCCTGCGGCTCGCCGCACCAGCGGGTGTCGAGCGAGGGCAGCGCCAACTCCTCGCCGAGCAGGCGGCGACAGGCCTGCGGCAGGAAGCCGAGCAGGCCGGGCGATTCCAGCACCCCGCTGCCCAACGCGTTGGCCACCAGTACGCGCCCCTGGCGTACCGCCTCGAGCAGGCCGGGAATGCCCAGCGCCGAGTCGGTACGCAATTCCAGCGGGTCGCAGAAGTCGTCATCGAGGCGCCGCAATACCGCGTGCACCCGTTTCAGGCCGCCGAGGGTCTTGAGATAGAGGGTGGCGTCGCGCACCGTCAGGTCGTGCCCCTCGACCAGCGGGAAACCGAGCTGGCGCGCCAGGTAGAGATGCTCGAAGTAGGTTTCGTTGAAACGTCCGGGAGTCAGCAGCACCACCAGCGGCGTCTCGCCGTCGCCGGCGGCCTGGCTGGCGAGGGTCTCCTGCAGGGTGCGGAAATACCCGGCGAGATGCTGCACGCGCAGGTCGCGATAGAGTTCCGGCAAGGCCCGCGAGACGATCTGCCGGTTCTCCAGCGCATAGCCCGCGCCGGACGGCGCCTGGGTGCGGTCGGCGAGGACCTGCCAGCGTCCGTCGGCATCGCGCGCCAGGTCGACGGCATAGCTGTGCAGGAAGATCCCGCCGGGCGGCCGGATGCCGAGCGCCGGCCAGAGGAAGTTCGGATGGCCGAAGACCAGTTCGCTGGGCAGCAGCCCTTCGGCGAGCAGACGCTGCTCGCCGTACAGGTCGGCCAGCAGCGCGTTGAGCAGCCGAGCACGCTGTGCCACGCCGGCGGCGATCGGCTGCCACTCGGCGGCGGACAGCAGGTTCGGCAGAAGGTCCAGCGCCCAGGGGCGGTCGGTGCCCTTGGGATCGGCGTAGACGTTGTAGGTGACGCCGTTCTCCTGGATCTGCCGTTCCACCAGGGCCTGGCGCTGGCGCAGTTGCTCAGGGCTGCTGCGCTCCAGTTGGCGGAACAGCCGCTGCCAATGGGGACGCACGCCACCCTGGCGATCGAGCAGCTCATGGTAGGCCGTATCGGTGAACGGATAGTGGGCAAGCAGCTCGGGCATCGAAGGCTCGCGGGGCTGGGGTTGCGGTCACTGTAGCGGAGTCGGCGACGCGCCGCCGGAGCGAAGCGACGAGGCGTTGCCGGGTCCGCCAGCGCGGTTCTCCGCGAAGACCGGGTTGCCCCGGAAGCGCAAGACTTGTGCCAGCGCCGCCAGCCCCGGGCGGCCAGGAGGTCGCGCCACGGCGATGCACCGCGACGGTGCGCGACCGCTGGCAGGGTTGCAGCCACGCACCCTTTGCGGGCGGCAGGGCCGCCCCGGCGATCAGCGCGGGATGTTCGGCTGGCGCGACTTCTTCTTGCCCTTGGCGAAGGCCGTCGCCTTGTTCTGCTGGCCCTTGCTCCACGGCTTGCCGCCGTCGCTGGCGCGGGGTGGCAGGCCGGTATGCTGGGTCAGCAGCTTGCCGGCCTTCTTGCTGCCGGCCGGCGTCGAGTTCTTCCGCCGGGCGCTCTGGTATTCGCCGGTATCCGGCTGGTAGGTCGGGACCAGGTGGTGCTTGCCATTGCCGATCAGGTCGGCGCGCCCCATCCGCTCCAGCGCCTCGCGCAGCAGCGGCCAGCCTTTCGGGTCGTGGTAGCGCAGGAAGGCCTTGTGCAGGCGCCGCTGCTGGTCGCTCTTGACGATGGTCACGCCATCGCTCTTGTAGGTGACCTTGCGCAGCGGGTTCTTGCCCGAGTGATACATCGCGGTGGCGGTGGCCATCGGCGAGGGATAGAACGCCTGGACCTGGTCGGCGCGGAAGCCGTTGCGCTTGAGCCACAGGGCCAGGTTCATCATGTCTTCGTCGGTGGTCCCGGGGTGGGCGGCGATGAAGTACGGGATCAGGTACTGCTCCTTGCCGGCTTCCTTCGAGAACTTCTCGAACATCTGCTTGAAGCGGTCGTAGGTGCCGATCCCCGGCTTCATCATCTTGTCCAGCGGACCGCGCTCGGTGTGCTCCGGGGCGATCTTCAAGTAGCCGCCGACGTGGTGGGTCACCAGTTCCTTGACGTACTCGGGCGACTCGACGGCGAGGTCGTAGCGCAGGCCGGAGGCGATCAGGATCTTCTTCACCCCCGGCAGCGCCCGGGCCTTGCGGTACAGCTCGATCAGCGAGCTGTGGTCGGTATCGAGGTTCTCGCAGATGCCGGGGAACACGCAGGACGGCTTGCGGCAGTGCCGCTCGATGTCCGGGCTCTTGCAGGCGATGCGGTACATGTTCGCCGTCGGTCCGCCAAGGTCGGAGACCACGCCGGTGAAGCCGGGCACCTTGTCGCGCATCTCCTCGATCTCGCGGATGATCGAGTCGTGCGAGCGGTTCTGGATGATCCGTCCCTCATGCTCGGTGATCGAGCAGAAGGTGCAGCCGCCGAAGCAGCCACGCATGATGTTCACCGAGAAGCGGATCATCTCGTAGGCGGGAATCTTCGCCTTGCCGTAGGCCGGGTGCGGTACGCGGGCATAGGGCATGCCGAACACGTAGTCCATTTCCTCGGTGCTCATCGGAATGGGCGGCGGGTTGAACCAGACATCCACTTCGCCGTGCTTCTGCACCAGGGCACGGGCGTTGCCCGGGTTGGTCTCCAGGTGCAGCACGCGGTTGGCGTGGGCATAGAGCACCGGGTCGTTGCGCACCTTCTCGAAAGACGGCAGGCGGATCACGGTCTTCTCCCGGGTCAGCCTGGGGTTCGCCAGCAACTGCACGACCTTGGCTTCCTGCGGGTCCTCCTGCACGCCCTTTTCCTGCTCGATGGCGCAGGCGGCAGTGTCCTGGGTATTCACGTAGGGATTGATGATCTTGTCGATCTTGCCCGGCCGGTCGATCCGCGTGGAATCGATCTCGAACCAGCCCTCCGGGGTGTCGCGACGGACGAAGGCGGTGCCGCGCACGTCGGTGATCGCGCTCAGCGGTTCGCCCTGGGCCAGGCGCTGGGCGATTTCCACCACCGCACGCTCGGCGTTGCCGTAGAGCAGGATGTCGGCCGTGGCGTCCATCAGGATCGAGCGGCGGACCTTGTCCTGCCAGTAGTCGTAATGGGCGATACGGCGCAACGAGGCCTCGATCCCGCCGAGGATCACCGGCACATGGCTGTAGGCCTCCTTGCAGCGCTGGCTGTAGACCAGGCTGGCGCGGTCCGGGCGCTTGCCGGCCAGACCGCCGGGGGTGTAGGCGTCGTCGGAACGGACCTTCTTGTCCGCGGTGTAGCGGTTGATCATCGAGTCCATGTTGCCGGCCGCCACGCCGAAGAACAGGTTCGGCTCGCCGAGCTTCATGAAGTCGTCCTTCGACTGCCAGTCCGGCTGGGCGATGATGCCGACGCGGAACCCCTGGGCCTCCAGCAGGCGGCCGATGATGGCCATGCCGAAGGACGGGTGGTCGACGTAGGCATCGCCGGTGACGATGATGATGTCGCAGGAGTCCCAGCCGAGCTGATCCATCTCTTCCCTACTCATAGGCAGGAAGGGCGCCGGACCGAAACACTCGGCCCAGTACTTGGGATAGTCGAACAGCGGCTTGGCGGCTTGCATCACGGGCACCAGGGGGTATCTCTAGGAATAGGGGGTCGCGAAAACGCGGGCGCGGAATATAGCACAAAAAATGAGCAATTCCGACGTTTTCACTGGGTATTGCCTGCCGTCGGCCGGCTTCGAAAAAATGCCATCATTTCGCCACCTTCTTTCTATACTCCATTCATCGTCATCTCACCCGGCCTCTAAGGCAGGCCCCCGGGAGAGTCATCGTGCGCCATCCTCTTGCCCTGCTCGCGGTCATCTTCCTGCTACTGGCCAGCGCCGTTTCGCGCGCCGCGCCGGAGTTTCCAGCGCCCCCGGCCAGCGGCGCCTGGTTGAACGGCTCGCTGGACCTGCTCGAAGACCCCGATGGCAACCTGGCGGTGGAGGACCTCGAACAAACGGAGCAGGCCGGCCGCTTCGTCGCCGCCGCCGGCCGCACCAGCGTCGGCCTCAGTCGCAGCGTCTGGTGGCTGCGCCTCGACCTGCCGAGACGCGAGGCGGTATCCGGCGGCTGGTGGCTGGAAGTCGCCAGCGCCAGCCTGCACGACCTGCGCCTGTACCTCCCCGACGAGCGCAGCGGGTTCCGCGAACATCGCAGCGGCGAAGCGGTGCCCTTCGCCGAGGGCCGCGACCACGCCTATCGTCATCCGCTGTTCCAGCTCCCTCCCGGCGATGGGCCGTTGCGCGTCTACCTGCGCAGCTACGATCCCGGCGGCAACGCCTTTCCGCTGAGGCTCTGGAGCCACGACGAACTGCTGGAATACCGCAGCCAGGGCAACCTGCTGTTCGGCATGGCCTACGGGCTGATCCTCGCCCTGCTGCTGTACAACCTGATCCTGTTCACCAGCCTGCGCGATCGCGCCTATTTCTGGTACGTGCTGACCGCTGCCAGCGCGCTGGTGCTGACCCTGAGCATCAGCGGCCATGGTTTCGAGTATTTCTGGCCCGAGCGGGCGGTGCCCTGGTGGCTTGACCGTCTGGCGCTGCTGGCGATCTGGGGCATCTGCGTGATCCGCTTCAGCCAGAACCTGCTGCAAAGCCGGCAGCACGCACGCTGGGCCCATCACCTGCTGAACGCCTGTTGCCTGCTGTTCCTTGCCTGCCTGGCGTTCAACGCCGCCGGCTGGCGCTGGCAGGCGGCCGGCGTGCTGGCGCTGACCCTGCTGGCCAACCTGCCGATCGCCATCGGCCTGGCAGTGCAGCGCTGGCGCCAGGGTTCGGCCACGGCGCGCCTGTACCTGATCGGTTTCGGCCTGGTGCTCGGCAGCGTCAGCCTTGGCGTGATGCGCGCCACCGCGCTGGTCCAGCCGACCTCGGCCAACGCCATGGTCTTCCCGCTGGCGCTGACCCTGGAGGCCCTGCTGTTTTCCCTGGCGCTCGCCTCGCGCATCCAGGACCTGAAGCAGGAAAGGGCCCTGGCCCTGGACCAGGCCGACCAGGAAAAGAATGCGCGCCTGGCCCTGCTGCACAGCGCCCAGCGCGACCTGGCACGCGCCGTGGAAGTCCGTACCAACGAGTTGAGCGAGGCCAATCGCCAGTTGCAGATGCGCGAAGCGCAACTGCAGTACGCCGCCCATCACGACCCGCTGACCGGGCTTGGCAACCGCAGGCACCTGATGGAGTTCGCCGAAAGCGCCCTGGACGACGCGCGCCGCCACGGCAACAGCATGGCGCTGCTGCTGATCGATCTGGATCACTTCAAGCCGATCAACGATACCCATGGCCACGATGCCGGCGACTTCGTCCTGCAGAGCGTGGCCCAGCGGCTGCGCCATTGCGTGCGCACCGAGGATTGCGTGGCGCGCCTCGGCGGCGACGAATTCGCCGTGCTGGTCGGCGGGTCGAATGCCGAGCAGCATGCCCGCGACATCGCCGAACGCCTGCTGCGAGAACTGGCGAAACCGGTGGAGTTCGCCAAGCAGTGGCTGGTGATCACACCGAGCATCGGCGTCGCCCTGTTTCCCGGCGACGCCCTGCAGTTCGGCAAACTCTACAAGGCCGCCGACCAGGCGCTGTACCGGGTCAAGGGCGCCGGGCGCGCCGGCTATGCGATGGTCCAGGAGCTACAGTTGGAGCAAGCCATGGACAGCCTTCGAACTTACAAATGAAGCCTGGAGACAGCCCACATATCGAGCTATCCTACAATTCCTTTGAAAGATGATTTCCAGACCTGCGAGTAAAACGCTCAAAACGAGTAGAAATATAAAAATCGACTCGATATCACGAGAACACCTAGACCCCTACAATCATAAACCAACCTAAAAAACCATAAAAATGCGAAGAAGCCTCCTCCAATTTAAAAATTTTCGAAAAACCCTAAAAAAAAATATAAAGAACCGTCTCGCGCTTCTTTCTCTTGCGCTCCTATATGATACCTCGCTGGCCACTGCGAAGCCTCAGGAAAACTGCAACTTTCTCTGGGGAACGGCCTCAGCGGCCTATCAGGTAGAGGGCGGTTGGAATCTGGACGGGAAAGGACCTTCAAACTGGGACGACTTCACCCATAGAGGCATTACCAAGTATCTTATCGGAGAGAGCCACACTGGCGATGTTGCCACGAACCAGATATCCAGAGACGTCTATCTAAAAGACATAGATCTGATGCGCAAACTCGGAGTCAACTCGTACCGTTTCTCGATAAGCTGGGCACGAGTGCTGCCCGATGGCCAGACGATAAACCCCAAAGGGCTCGAGTACTACAAGATACTCATACAAGATTTGAAGGATGCCGGAATAACTCCAATTGTAACACTTTACCACTGGGATATGCCCTTAGCTCTTTACAAGAAAGGTGGATGGTACTCCTCTAAATCGCCCGACTGGTTCGCTGGCTACGCAAAGCTCATTTTCAGCAATTTTGGCGAAGAGGTACCTTACTTCATAACTTTCAATGAGCCGGAGGGCAATATCTTTACCCTGACGCCCTTGGTAGAGAACTTCCTCACCGAGACCCCCTCACCCTATGAGAAAGTACTATCCGTAGAGTCACGCGCAGCTCAGGCAGAGGCCATGCACAACCTCCTGCTGGCGAACTCGCTAGCGGTTACCTCATACAAGGAAGCAGGGTACAAGGGACGAATCGGTATTGCCCTGAATCTATCCCCCTGTGTCGATAATGAGAACCCGAACAGCGCAGCCAAGAGGAACTGTAACTCTGTGCACAATGCCTGGGTTCTGGACGCGCTTTACAAAGGAAACTACCCGAAAGATATAAAAACTCTCTATCAGAAGTACGCACCCGCGTTCCAGCCCTCTCAGGATGATATGAAAAAGATCATGCAGGGAAGACCTGACTTCATCGGCGTAAACTTCTACTCTCCCACCCTGGTGAAAGACGATCCAAGCCAACCCTTCGGAATAGCAAATCGCCCAAATCCAGACCAGTATCCTTCCTATAACGGCCCCGTCTCTCCTTCTCATCTGGTCGAACTACTAATGCAGATAGACAAAGAATACGACCATCCTACTCTGATCATAACGGAGAACGGAGCCGGTTTCGGAGTGGACGATGAAAAACTCACTGAAAATAGGGTGCTAGATCCACTCAGGGCAAAGTATCTCTCTGACCACATTGATGCAGTGCTCTCAGCCAGGCATGCAGGAGTGAAAGTAGAAGGGTATCTATTCTGGAGTCTTCTGGACAACTTCGAGTGGCTGTTCGGCTACAGAAATCGCTTCGGAATGATTGGGGTCGACTTTGAAAGCCCACAACTAGCGAGGACACCAAAATCCAGCTATTACAAATACCAAGAGAAAATCAGGGATTATAAAGAGCGTAACAAGTGCCTGCCCCAGCAAAGCCGGCACTCAGGTTAACGACTTCAAAAAAAGACCTGGCGCTATAGGCGGCCAGGTCCGTACTGGAAGGCACGCGGAACCCGCGCACCAACCTTGCTCAGAAGCTCGTAGCCGAGGGTGCCGCAGGCACGGGCGACCTCGTCCACCGACAACCCGGCGCCCCACAACTCCACCGGGTCGCCAACGCGAGCCTCCGGCAGGTCGGAGAGGTCGACCGCCAGCATGTCCATCGAGACCCGCCCGGCCAGGGTCGCGCGGCGTCCCCCGACCAGTACCGGAGTCCCGGCTGGCGCGGTGCGCGGGTAGCCGTCGGCGTAGCCGCAACTGACCGTGCCGATCCGCGCCGGCCGCTCGGCGATCCAGGTGGCGCCGTAGCCGACGCTCTCACCCACGGCCACCTCGCGCAGTGAAATCAACTGCGCGCCCAGGCTCATGGCCGGCTTCAGGCCCAGTTCGGCAGCACTGAGGTCGGCCAGCGGGGTCGACCCGTAGAGCATGATTCCCGGCCGCAGCCAGTCCATGTGGGCGGCCGGGATGGTCAGCACCGCCGCCGAATTGGCCAGGCTGCGCTGGTCGAAGTCCAGGTCGAGCAGGCCGAGGAAACTCTCCAGCTGCTGTTCGGTGAGCGGATGGTTGCGTTCGTCGGCGCAGGCGAAATGGCTGATCAGGTTCAGCTCGCGCACACCGGGATGGCTGCGCAGGCGCGCATGCCAGGCGCGCAGCGCGGCAGGATCGAAGCCCAGGCGGTGCATGCCGGAGTCGAGCTTGAGCCAGACGTTGAGTGGAATATCCAGGCCGGCGGCGAGGAACGCCTCGCCCTGTTCCGCGCCCTGGATCACCAGGTCCAGGCGCAATTGCCCGGCGAGGGCGTATTCGCTCGCCTCGAAGCAGCCTTCCAGCAACAGGATGCGCGCGCTGGCGTGCAAGGCGCGGACTTCCGCGGCCTCCTCCAGGCAGGCCACGGCGAAGCCATCGGCATCGTCGTGCAACGCGGTAACCACTTCGCGCGCACCGTGGCCATAGGCGTTCGCCTTGACCACCGCGAACGCCTGGCGCTGCGGCGCGCAGCGCTTGGCCAGGGCATAGTTGTGGCGAATGGCGGAAAGGTCGACGGTGGCAACGAGGGGACGCATGGCATCGGGTCCTGCAACTGAAACGGGTGCCTATGGTAAGGCGCCCGCCGGGCAAGACCCAAGCCGGGTCATTCGTCCTCGAAGTTGTACATGCCGGCGGCAAGGTTCTCGAAGCGCGTGTATTTGCCGATGAAGGCCAGGCGCACCGTGCCGATCGGACCGTTACGCTGCTTGCCGATGATGATTTCGGCGACGCCCTTGAACTCGGTCTCCGGGTGGTACACCTCGTCGCGGTAGACGAACATGATCACGTCGGCGTCCTGCTCGATCGCCCCGGATTCGCGCAAGTCGGAGTTCACCGGGCGCTTGTTGGGTCGCTGCTCCAGGGAGCGGTTGAGCTGCGACAGGGCGATCACCGGGCAGTTGAATTCCTTCGCCAGGGCCTTCAGCGAGCGGGAGATCTCGGAAATCTCGTTGGTCCGGTTGTCGCCGCTGGAGCCGGGTATCTGCATCAGCTGCAGGTAGTCGATCATGATCAGCGCCAGGTCGCCGTGCTCGCGCACCAGGCGACGGGTCCGCGCACGCATTTCCGAGGGGCTGATGCCGGCGGTGTCGTCGATGAACAGCTTCTTGTCGTTGAGCAGGTTGATCGCCGAGGTCAGGCGCGGCCAATCCTCGTCGTCGAGCTTGCCGGAACGGACCTTGGTCTGATCGATGCGACCGAGCGACGAGAGCATACGCATCACGATCGAGTCGGAGGGCATCTCCAGGGAGTACACCAACACGGCCTTGTCGGTGCGCATCACCGCATTCTCGACCAGGTTCATGGCGAAGGTGGTCTTACCCATCGACGGACGCCCGGCGACGATGATCAAGTCGGCCGGCTGCAGGCCGCTGGTCTTCTCGTCGAGGTCGGTGAAACCGGTGGACACCCCGGTCAGCGCCTCGCTGGTGTTGAACAGGTAGTCGATGCGGTCGATGGTCTTGACCAGGATATCGCTGATCCCCACCGGCCCGCCGGTCTTCGGTCGCGCTTCGGCGATCTCGAAGATCTTCCGCTCGGCCTCGTCGAGGATCTCGTTGGCGCCGCGCCCTTCCGGGTGGAAGGCGCTGTCGGCGATCTCGTTGCTGATGCCGATCAGTTGGCGCAGGGTGGCGCGCTCGCGGATGATCTGCGCGTAGGCCTTGATGTTGGCGACCGACGGAATGTTCTTCGCCAGTTCGCCGAGATAGGCCAGGCCGCCGACCTGGGCCAGTTGTCCTTCCTTCTCCAACTGCTCGGAGAGGGTCACCACGTCGATCGGCTGGTTGGCCTCGGCCAGCTTGTAGATGGCGCGGAAGATCAGGCGATGGTCATGGCGGTAGAAATCGCCGTCGGACACCGAGTCCGACACCCGCTCCCAGGCGTTGTTGTCCAGCATCAGGCCACCCAGCACGGCCTGCTCGGCCTCGATCGAGTGCGGCGGCACCTTCAGGGCTGTGGTTTCCAGGTCGTATTGCTCGGGGCTGGTGATCTCGTTCATAGACTCGACGCAAGAAAAAGGAACAGCGGAAAAAACAACGGGCACGGTGCCGTTGCCGGTACCGTGCCCGATGTTAGCGGACTGCCGCGGACACGCATATGCCCGCCCAGCCCTACCGATCGGATCGCTTACTCAGCGACGATGATCAGCTTCAGAGTGGTTTCCACGTCGGTGTGCAGGTGCACGGCGACGTCGAACTCACCGGTGTTGCGCAGCGCGCCGTTGGGCAGGCGAACTTCGGCTTTTTCCAGCGGGTAACCGGCAGCGGAAACGGCTTCGGCGATGTCGCGGGTGCCGATCGAACCGAACAGCTTGCCTTCGTCGCCAGCGTGGGCGCCGAGGGTTACCACCAGCTCGGAGAGCTGGGCAGCACGGGCTTCGGCAGCGGCCTTCTTCTCGGCGGCAGCCTTTTCCAGCTCGGCGCGGCGGGCTTCGAACGCAGCGACGTTCTCGGCGGTGGCGACGGTGGCCTTGCCCTGCGGCAGCAGGAAGTTACGGGCGTAACCGCCCTTGATGTTCACCTTGTCGCCCAGGTTGCCCAGGTTGGCGACTTTTTCCAGCAGGATGACTTCCATTTGAGTCTTACCTCTTAACTTTTAACCTTCACCGTTCGTGGAACCCTGGCGCCGGGCCAGGCGTCCACGAAAATCAAACAGACTGTCGACAACCGCCAAAAGACAGATCAGGTTCCCCAGCAGCAATACAGCCAGGTACAGGCCCACCAGCCAACCACCCGCGAGGCGCTTCAGGGCGATCAGGCCATGCCCGAGCGCCACGCCGGCGATGATCAGCGGCACGCTGCACAACGGACCGAGCACCGCGGCCTGCACTTCCAGCGCCGGGACCACGACGGCCCCCAGCAGCAGGATCACGGCAACCGCCGGCGCCAGCCGCAAACTCCGGAATTCGCGGCCGAAGCCGCCCGGGTTGTACAGCGAAGCCTGCCAGTATCGCGCGAGCATCAGGCAGAGCAGGCAGGTCACCTGCAGCGAGGAAGCCATGACCCCGGTCAGGGTCGGCACCAGCGCCACCTGCAACTTGTCCAGCTCTTCGCCCGACAGCTGGGACTCCCCGCGAAGCTGGGTCAGGACCTTGGTGACTTCCGTCGCCAGGGCGCCGATCAGCTCGCTGGAGGTATGCCCCAGCACCAGCGCGAATACCACGCCAACTGCAACACTGCCCAGCAGCACATGGCTCCAGGACGTGCTGGCGCGCAGGATCTGCGCCAGCGTCAGGGTACCGAGCAGGACCAGAAGGATGCTCGGATCGCCCAGGTACCACCAGAACATCGCCGGTAGCACCGCCCAGGCCAGGACGCCGAAGGCGTCGCCGAATCCGCGCCGCAGCAGCACCAGGCTACCGGCGGCGGCACTCAGCCAGAACAACAGTGGAACAACCGCGGAGCCTGCCACGGCGAGCGTGGCCTGCATGCGGCCGCGCATGGTGAACTCAGCCAGTGCGCGCATGCGATCTATCCCTTACCAGCGTTCGACTGCCCGATCTCAACGGCCGTGGCTGTCGGTGTAAGGAAGCAGGGCCAGGTAGCGGGCGCGCTTGATAGCGGTCGCCAGCTGACGCTGGTACTTGGCCTTGGTGCCGGTAATACGGCTCGGAACGATCTTGCCGGTTTCGGAAACGTAGGCCTTCAGGGTGTTGAGATCCTTGTAATCGATCTCTTTCACGCCTTCGGCGGTGAAGCGGCAGAACTTACGACGACGGAAGAAACGTGCCATGTGATTGGCTCCTCAATACTGGTCCGGAATTACTCGTCAGCGTTATCGCTATCGCTGTTGTCGTCGCCATCGGCGCCTTCAGCGTTATCGTTCGGACGCTCACGACGCTCGCGACGCTCGTTGCGGCTTTCTTCAGCCTTGAGCATCTCGGACTGCTCGGTGACAGCTTCGTCGCGACGCATGACCAGGTTACGGATCACGGCATCGTTGTAACGGAAGTTGTCTTCCAGCTCAGCCAGGGCCTTGGCGCTGCACTCGACGTTCATCAGAACGTAGTGGGCCTTGTGCACGTTGTTGATGGCGTAGGCCAGCTGACGACGGCCCCAGTCTTCCAGACGGTGGATCTTGCCGCCGTCTTCTTCGATGGCCTTGGTGTAACGCTCGACCATGCCACCGACTTGTTCGCTCTGGTCCGGGTGAACCAGGAACACGATTTCGTAATGACGCATAAATGCTCCTTACGGGTTGCAGCCTGCCGCAGAACGGTCAGGCAAGGAGTGAATGTTTTCTTGGCTTGCCTGGCGGAGAGGCGAACGAACGCCTGCCCGCGCGGCAAGGGGCGACATTCTAGAGAAGGGCAACCGGCGAAGCAAGGAAGATTGGCGAATATTTGTACAGCGGATGGAATGGCGCGGGGCCGCGCCGCGGCGGCCCCGCACGCGCTCACTCCAGCGGGGTGCGCTGGCGGAGGATCTCGAACAGGCAGACGCCGGTGGCGACCGAGACGTTCAGGCTGCTGACGCTGCCGGCCATCGGCAACCTGGCGAGGAAGTCGCAGTGCTCGCGGGTCAGCCGGCGCATGCCCTTGCCTTCCGCGCCCATCACCAGCACGGTCGGCCCCTTGAGGTCGAGCTGGTAGAGGGTCTTGTCCGCCTCGCCAGCGGTGCCGACCACCCACAGGCCGCGCTGCTGGAGCTTTTCCAGGGTGCGCGCGAGGTTGGTCACCGCCACCAGCGGGATCACCTCGGCGGCCCCGCAAGCGACCTTGCGCACGGTGGCGTTGAGGGTCGCGGACTTGTCCTTGGGCACGATCACCGCCTGCACCCCCGCCGCATCGGCGGTACGCAGGCAGGCGCCGAGGTTGTGCGGATCGGTGACGCCATCCAGGGCCAGCAGCAGCGGCACGCCCTCGCTCCGCTCGAGCAGTTCCTCGAGCATGTTTTCGCCCCAGACCTGGCTGGGGCTGACTTCCGCGACCACGCCCTGGTGGACGCCTTCCGCCCACTCGTCGAGTTCGCGCCGATCGCGCTGCCCTACCGGAATACGGAACCCGGCGGCCAGCTCGGTGAGCACCTGGACCCGCGGATCATGCCGCCCCTCGGCCAGCCACAACTGCTTGACCCGCTTCGGGTGATGACGCAACAACGCTTCCACGGCATGCACGCCGTAGACCTTTTCCCACTGACTCATGACTTGGCCTTACGTTTGCGCGCCCCGGTGGCGGCCGGAGCGTTGTCGGCCTTCGGCTTGGAAGGCCCCTTGCGATGCTTGGTCGGCTTTCCCGGCTTGGCGGCAGCGGCGGGCTTGCCGCCCTTGGCCTTGCCCTTCGCGCTCTTGCCCGCAGGAACGACCTTGCCCTTCTTCCCGCCCTTGTCCTTGCCGCCGCCGACGCGCGCCTCGGCGAGCAGCGCCTGCTTCACCTCGCGACTCTTGCGCACGTCGGTGTTGCCGAGCATCTCCGCGGCCTGCGCCAGCAGCTCCGGCGCGACCGGCGGCAGCGCCTGCACCTTGCCGGCCTTGCGCCGCGGCACCACCGCGGCGTCGGGACTGGCCAGCGCCGGCTCCAGGTCGACCTCGGGCACGGATGCGCCCTTGCGCCCCTTCGGCGCCTTGCCGGCGTTCGCCGACTTGTCGCCGTTGCGCTTCTTGCGTCCGATCGGCGCGCTCAGCACGTTTCCGGCCAGCTCGAAATCGATCTTCCGCTCGTCCAGGTCGACCCGCGCCACTACCACTTCCGTGGTGTCGCCGAGACGGAAGCTGCGCCCGGTGCGCTCGCCGCTGAGGCGATGGTGCACGGCGTCGAAATGATAGTAATCGCCGGGCAGCGCGGTCACATGGACCAGGCCTTCGACGAAGATGTCGGTCAGCTCGACGAACAGACCGAAACCGGTGACCGCGGTGATTACGCCAGGGAAGGTCTCGCCGACCCGCTCGCGCATGTATTCGCACTTCAGCCAGTTGGTCACGTCGCGGGTGGCCTCGTCGGCACGCCGCTCGGTCATCGAGCACTGCTCGCCCAACTGGTCCAGGCGCAATTCGTCGTACGGATAGATGCGCGCCTTGGGCATGCTCGCCGCGCCGGCCCGCTGCACGTGCGGAGTCTCCGCCTTGGAGCGGATCACACTGCGGATCGCACGATGCACCAGCAGGTCCGGGTAGCGCCGGATCGGCGAGGTGAAGTGGGTGTAGGCGTCGTAGTTGAGGCCGAAGTGGCCATTGTTGTCCGGGCTGTACACCGCCTGGCTGAGCGAACGCAGCATGACCGTCTGGATCAGGCGGAAGTCGGCGCGGTCGTGGATCTTCTCCAGCAACTCCTGGTAGTCGCCCGGGGTCGGCGCGGCCTTGCCGCGGCCGAGGCTCAACCCCAGCTCGCCGAGGAACTGGCGCAGGTTGTTGAGCTTCTCCTGCGGCGGGCCGTCATGCACCCGGTACAACGCCGGGATGGCGTGCTTCTGCAGGAAGCGTGCGGTCGCCACGTTGGCGCAGAGCATGCACTCTTCGATCAGGCGGTGCGCATCGTTGCGCTGGGTCGGGCGGATTTCCGAGATCTTCCGGTCGGCGCCGAAGACGATGCGGGTTTCCTGGGTCTCGAAATCGATCGCGCCGCGGACATGGCGGCCGGCCAGCAGCGCTTTATACAGCGCATACAGCTGCTGCAGGTGCGGCACCACGCCGGGCAACTGCTGGCGCAGGTTCTCGGCCTCGACGCTGTCGGGATGCTCGAGCAACTGGCTGACCTTGGTGTAGGTCAGGCGCGCATGGGAGTGGATCACCGCTTCGTAGAACTGATAGCCGGTCAGCTTGCCGGCCTTGGACAGGGTCATCTCGCAGACCATGGCCAGCCGGTCGACCAGCGGATTCAGCGAGCAGAGACCATTGGACAGCACCTCCGGCAGCATCGGGATCACCCGCTCGGGGAAATACACCGAGTTGCCGCGCCTGGCCGCCTCTTCGTCCAGCGCCGAACCGACCTTCACGTAGTGCGAGACATCGGCGATCGCCACGAACAGGCGCCAGCCGCCGCCGCGCTTGGCCTCGGCGTACACCGCGTCGTCGAAGTCGCGGGCATCCTCGCCGTCGATGGTGACGAAGGGCACCTGGCGCAGGTCGATACGCTTTTCCTTGTCCTTCTCCGCCACTTCCGGCTTGAGCTTGGCCGCTTCCTTCTCCACCGCGGCCGGCCAGACGTGGGGGATATCGTAGCTGCGCAGGGCGACTTCGATCTCCATCCCCGGCGCCATGTAGTCGCCGAGCACCTCGACGATCTCGCCCTGGGCCTGGCGGTGGATGCTCGGCCATTGCTCGATGCGCACCTGGACGAACTGGTTGTGCCTGGCCTTGCCGGCCTTGCCCGGCGGGATCAGGACTTCCTGCTGGATCTTCGGGTTGTCCGCGACCACCACGCCGATGCCGCTTTCCTCGAAGTAGCGGCCGACCACGATCTCGTGGGCCCGCTCGATCACCTCGACCAGCTGGCCTTCGCGGCGTCCGCGCCGGTCATGGCCGGACACCCGGGCCAGGGCGCGGTCGCCGTCGAACACCAGGCGCATCTGGGTGGGGCTGAGGAACAGGTCGTCGCTGCCATCGTCGGGGATCAGGAAGCCGAAGCCATCGCGGTGCCCGCTGATGCGGCCGCGGATCAGGTCCAGCTTGTCCACCGGCGCGTAGGCGCCACGACGCGTATAGATAAGCTGCCCGTCGCGCTCCATGGCGCGCAGGCGACGACGCAAGGCCTCTTCCGGCTCCTCGCCGGCGAGCCCGAACTCGTCGAGCAACTGGGAGCGAGTCGCCGGAGCGCCTCGCTCGGATAGGTGAGCCAGGATCAGTTCCCGGCTGGGGATGGGGTTTTCGTACTTTTCCGCTTCGCGAGCGGCCTCGGGATCGAGGTTTTGCCAATCGGCCATTAGAGGTAGGTCACCTTTTCTTCTTTAGCGTTTGCTGCCATTGCTCTATTGAAGCGCGAAAACGCTTCGTCGGTCAGCTTCGGCAGCAGAATAATTTTTATCGCATCAGGGGTTTACAAGCAGAATACGTACTCGTATAGTTCGCGCCCACAACGTTGCTGAGACGTTGTAACACGGAAACGATGAGCGATCATCGACTCCAGTGCCCAGGTGGCGGAATTGGTAGACGCACTAG
>NZ_KV813416.1:0-368 GCF_001813645.1 Pseudomonas sp. HMSC063H08 | reverse complement strand
CAGCGGCACAGCCTGTTCGTCGAGGACGGCTGCGCCGGCAACTGGACCACGGAAAGCGGCGAACCCCTGGTTTTCCGGGGCCATGAGAGCCTCAGGCGGCTCGCCGAGTGGCTCGAGCGCTGCTTCCCCGACTGGGAGTGGCACAACGTGCGGATCTTCGAGACCGAGGATCCGAACCACTTCTGGGTCGAGTGCGACGGGCGCGGCAAGGCGCTGGTCCCGGGGTATCCGCAGGGCTATTGCGAGAACCACTACATCCACTCCTTCGAACTCGAGAACGGCCGGATAAAACGCAATCGCGAGTTCATGAACCCGATGCAGAAATTGCGTGCATTGGGAATAGCCGTTCCGCAAATAAAACGTGACGG
>NZ_KV813415.1:134323-135746 GCF_001813645.1 Pseudomonas sp. HMSC063H08 | reverse complement strand
GCCTCGCCCGGCCCGGCCACGCCGACAGCCGCCCGAGGCTTGACGCAACAGCAGGTATACGAGGCCGCAGGCGTGAGCAAGTCCAGCTATAGGGGTCATGCCGAGATAAGGGGAAAATTCACTCACTTCCCCTCTATCCATATGATTAATATCACAATTTTAAAAAACCACATGGGTATCGCGATGCGGCGATTCTGACGTGTGTCACCCAGGTCGATCGCTGCTACACGGCGAGGAAAACATGGTTGGTGCCGACGTGGGTTACAGGTGTAGGAACAAACAGTTCCCTGATGCTTAGGAATGAGGTCGATTAACAACCTCAGAAGATCCTTCAGTTGAACCGGTCGCGGCAAATCAGGCAGCCGGAATGAATGATTCTATAATCACTCTATAATTGACTATAAAGACCGTCCTAGAGCGGCAGCTAGGCTGCTCCCTGTGACTTGAGGCTTCCCCTCCCTGTCAGACTTGTTTCGCACGTCTGGGTATTGCGCCCCCGCTAGCCGTTAGCAGCCTGGCATCCTCGTCTGGGCACTGGTTTGGACCGGCTGTGAGAGAATGAGGCTGGCCAGTACGACAACAATGCTGGGAGCAATGATTGGCCCATATGCCCAAAACCTATGGCACGCATTGTTCAGGGGGATGTTATGGACAAGCTCTACGACAGGCTGGTTTTGCCGAGAGGCCACTAGGGGTCGCCTCAGAAAACGGAAAATAAAGCACGCTAAGCCGGTTGCAGCGGTCGTAGCGGCCTGAACTTGCCCGCGCCGATCTTGGCGCTGCTGCGCCAGAGGTAATCGCCGGTGAGGTTGATGTGCTCCCAACCGAGCGGCGACAGGTACTGCAACAGCGCGTCATCAACGGCATGGCCGTTGCCACGCAGCGCGTGCGCAGCCCGTTCCAGATAGACCGTGTTCCACAACACGACGGCAGCCGTTACCAGATTGAGGCCGCTAGCCCGGTAGCGCTGCTGCTCGAAACTGCGGTCGCGGATTTCACCCAGGCGGTTGAAAAACACTGCCCTGGCCAGCGCATTGCGCGCCTCGCCCTTGTTCAGGCCGGCATGCACGCGGCGGCGCAGTTCCACGCTTTGCAGCCAGTCCAGGATGAACAGCGTGCGCTCGATGCGGCCTAGCTCGCGGAGCGCCACGGCCAGGCCGTTCTGGCGTGGGTAGCTGCCGAGCTTTCGGAGCATCAGGGAGGCCGTCACCGTGCCCTGCTTGATCGAGGTGGCCAGCCGCAGGATTTCGTCCCAATGGGCGCGGACGTGCTTGATGTTGAGCGTGCCGCCGATCATGGGTTTCAGCGCGTCATAGGCGGCGTCGCCCTTCGGGATGTAGAGCTTGGTGTCGCCCAGGTCGCGGATGCGCGGCGCGAAGCGGAAGCCCAGGAGGTGCATCAGGGCGAAGACGTGATCGGTGAA
>NZ_KV813415.1:128362-134223 GCF_001813645.1 Pseudomonas sp. HMSC063H08 | reverse complement strand
TGCATCAGGGCGAAGACGTGATCGGTGAAGCCCGCCGTGTCGGTGTAATGCTCCTCGATCCGCAAGTCGGACTCGTGGTACAGCAGGCCGTCGAGCACGTAGGTCGAATCGCGCACGCCGACGTTCACGACCTTGGTGTGAAATGGCGCGTACTGGTCAGAAATGTGGGTGTAGAACGTCCGCCCTGGGCTGCTCCCGTATTTCGGGTTGATGTGGCCGGTGCTCTCGGCCTTGCTGCCGGTGCGGAAGTTCTGGCCGTCCGACGATGAGGTGGTGCCGTCGCCCCAGTGCTCGGCGAAGGGATGGCGGAACTGTGCGTTGACCAGATCGGCCAGCGCCGCCCCGTAGGTTTCGTCGCGGATGTGCCAGGCTTGCAGCCAAGCCAGCTTGGCGTAGGTCGTGCCGGGGCAAGACTCCGCCATCTTGGTCAGGCCCAGGTTGATCGCGTCGGCGAGGATCGTGGTCAGCAACAGGTTCTTGTCTTTGGCCGGGTCGCCCGATTTCAGATGCGCGAAATGCCGAGTGAAGCCCGTCCATTCGTCCACCTCCAGCAGCAGTTCGGTGATCTTGACGTGCGGCAGGATCATTGCCGTCTGGTCGATCAGCGCTTGGGCGGTGTCGGGTACCGCCGCGTCGAGCGGCGTGATCTTCAAGCCTGACTCGGTGATGATGGCGTCCGGCAGCTCGTTGGCCGTCGCCATACGGTTGACGGTGGCAAGCTGTGTTTCCAGCAGCGTCAGCCGGTCGTTCAGGTACCGGTTGCAGTCGGTGGCCACGGCCAGCGGCAATTCGCTGGCCTGCTTGAGGCTGGCGAATTTCGCGGGCGGCACCAGGTAGTCCTCGAAGTCCTTGAACTGGCGCGACCCCTGCACCCAGATGTCGCCGGAACGCAACGCGTTCTTCATCTCCGACAGCGCGCACAGTTCGTAGTAGCGCCGGTCGATGCCGGTGTCGGTCATGACCAGCTTCTGCCAGCGCGGCTTGATGAACTCGGTCGGCGCGTCGGCGGGCACCTTGCGGGCGTTGTCGCTGTTCATGCCGCGCAGCACCTCGATGGCGTCGAGCACGTCCTTCGCGGCGGGAGCGGCCCGCAGCTTGAGCACGGCAAGGAATTCCGGCGCGTAGCGGCGCAGCGTGGCGTAGCTTTCGCCGATGCGGTGCAGGAAATCGAAGTCCTCGGGCTGCGCAAGCTTCTGCGCTTCGGTGACGCTCTCGGCGAAGGCATCCCAGGACATGACGGCCTCGATGGCGGCGAACGGATCGCGGCCCGCCTGCTTGGCCTCGATCAGCGCCTGGCCGATGCGGCCGAACAGCCGCACCTTGGCGTTGATCGCCTTGCCGGACGCCTGGAATTGCTGCTGATGCTTGTTCTTGGCGGCGTTGAACAGCTTGCCCAGGATGCGGTCGTGCAGGTCGATGATTTCGTCGGTGACGGTGGCCATGCCCTCGATGGCAAGCGCCACCAGGGTGGCATAGCGTCGCTGCGCCTCGAACTTGGCCAGGTCGGCGGGCGTCATCTGGCCACCCTCACGGGCGATCTTGAGCAGGCGGTTCTGGTGCACCGACCGCTCGATGCCAGAAGGCAGGTCGAGCGCCTGCCACGCTTTGAGGCGTTCGATGTGTTCCAGCATGTGCCGCGAATTCGGTTTGACGGGCGATTGGCGCAGCCAGGCCAGCCAGGTCGTTTTGCCGTTGTCCCGACGCTTGAGCAGATCGTCGAGGCGGCGGCGATGCGCGTCCGACAGCGGTTCGGCCAAGGCATCGTAGATGCGCCGGTTGGCGCGGGTGATTGCTTCGGCGCTCGCCCGCTCGACGGCGTTGAGGGCAGGCAGAATGACCGACTGCTGCCGCAGGTGCTCGATCAAGGTGCTGGCCAGCACGATGCCCTTGTCGGTCTGCAAGGCCATCTCGGTCAGCAACTGGACGGCCTGCCGGTAGTGGCCCATGGTAAAGGGCTGGAAGCCGAACACCGTTTGCAGTTCGACCAGGTGCTCGCGCCGGGTCTGCTCCCGCTGCCCGTATTCGTCCCAGCTTTCGACGCTGACCTTGAGCTGGTCGGCGACCAGTTTCAACAAGGGCGGAAACGGCGGCTCATCGACGCCCAGGATGACACCAGGAAAGCGCAGGTAACAGAGCTGCACGGCGAAGCCCAGCCGGTTGGCCGGGCCGCGCCGCTGCCGGATGATGGAGAGGTCGGTTTCGCTGAACGTGTAGTGACGGATCAACTCATCCTTGGTGTCCGGCAACGCCAGCAGGCTTTCGCGCTCGGCGGCGGACAGGATTGAACGACGTGGCATATTTACTGATCCGTTCTCAAGTATTGATACAGGGTTTCGCGACTGATTCCGAATTCACGAGCCAGCTTGGTCTTTTGCTCGCCAGCCTCGACACGTTGGCGCAGTTCGGCAATACGCTCAGACGACAGGGATTTCTTCCTGCCACGGTAGGCCCCGCGCTGCTTGGCGAGCGCGATGCCCTCGCGCTGCCGCTCGCGGATCAAGGCGCGTTCGAACTCGGCGAACGCGCCCATTACCGACAGCATCAGGTTCGCCATCGGCGAGTCCTCGCCGGTGAAGGTCAAATGCTCCTTAAGGAACTCGATGCGTACGCCGCGCTGGGTGAGGCCCTGCACCAGGCGGCGCAGGTCGTCGAGGTTGCGCGCCAGACGATCCATGCTGTGCACCACGACCGTGTCGCCTTCGCGCACGAAGGCGAGCAGCCGTTCCAGTTCGGGCCGCCGTGTGTCCTTGCCCGACGCCTTGTCGGTGAACACTTTATCCACCTGGATCTGTTCGAGCTGCCGTTCTGGGTTCTGGTCGAAGCTGCTGACGCGGACGTAACCGATGCGCTGACCGTGCAAGGTATCCTCCTGAGGGAAATGTGTCAGGAAGAAATCTATGACCCTTGACGGCGTATGTCAATCAATTCGGAAGGCAACTCTATTCTGACGATTTAGCGCCGGATGGTCTGACGCCAAGTTAGGGTATGCCTCAATCTGACGGTAGCGAGTCGCAGGCGTTCGGATCGGCATCGGTTTCGTTCCCTGTCTTGGCACGCGCTTCGAAGCGTTGATAACACTCCAACCCGCAGAAGTGCTCGACGTATTCCGCGCCTTCCGGGGTGAAGGCGGCATCGAGCGGGATTTCCTTGCAGCACACGCAGCAACTGGTGGTGGTCGAGTCACTTGCATTCATGGTGGCACCCCTCCATTGACTGACGAAGACGGCGAATGCCGCCGCCGGCATTGGCTTCGCGAACAGGAAGCCTTGTCCTGTGTCGCAGTCCGCTTGTCGCAATAGATCAAGACTCGCCGATGTTTCCACGCCTTCAGCCACCACATCCATGCCCAGCCCGTGCGCAAGCTGAATCACGGTGTGCACGATGGTTTGGTCGCGGCGGTCGTTGGCGAGCCCGGCGACAAACGATTGGTCGATCTTGAGCGTGCTGATTGGGCAGCACTTCAGATGTTGCAGACAGGAATACCCCGTCCCGAAGTCATCGGCGGCGAAGCGCACACCGATCTGCCGCAAGGCGTCCAGGGCGGGGAAGATCGCCGGATCACCAAACGCGACCGATTCGGTCAGCTCGATTTCGAGATACTCGGCGGGCAACTCGGCATCAGCCAGCACGCCCTTTACCCACCCGTCGAAGTCCGGTCCCACTTGGCTCGCCGAAACATTGACGGCCAGCCGGAACGGTCGCCATGCCAGCATTCGCCAGTCACGCATCTGGCGGCAGGCTTCGCCCAGCACCCAAGCGCCGATTTCAGGCATCAGGCCGGACGATTCGACCACGGGCAGGAACTGTCCCGGTGGCAATAGTCCAAGCGTCGGATGACGCCAGCGCAACAGGGCTTCCGCGCCGACAATCCCACCACTGCGCAGATCGACGACGGGCTGGTAGTGCAGTTCAAGCTGCCCGCGCTCGACCGCTTGGGCCAGTTCCGGCGTCGTCCATCCATCCGGCCGGAAAGCGCTCATTCTCTTTCCCTGAATGCCCGCAACGCCCGCGACAGGGACAGAAGGAACAGGCCGGTCAAACCGAGCGCCGCGATGACCCAATGCTCGCCGAGGAAAGCACCGGCGGTTGTGCCGGCCAGCACGACAGCGAGGATGGGCAGGTGGCAGGGGCAAGTCAGCACAGCCAGTCCGCCCCACAGGTAGCCGGTGATCGGTTTGTGCGTCTCGGACGGCAAGCGCTCGGGGCTGTTCATGGCAGACTCTCCGCGTGCTGTGCCGGCTCGGTCGGCAGGGTGGCCAACTGCACTTCCAGATCGGCCAACGCTTCGCGCCGACGCTCGACGAACTGACGCAGCAGGGCAAGCTGCGCGGCCGCTTCGTCGCCGTCCGCCGCATCCAGCGCCCGGCACAGCCGCGCCAGCGCGTCCAGGCCGATGCCCGCCTCGAAGGCCGCCCGCACGAAGCACAGCCGTTGCAAGGCGGCGTCATCGAACAAGCCGTAGCCGCCTGGTGTGCACGCCACCGGGCGCAGCAATCCGCGCAGCAGGTAGTCGCGCACGATATGCACGCTCACCCCGGCATCAAGAGCCAGCCGGGACACCGTGTAGGCGTTCATTGAACACCTCCTTTTTCTCACCCGGCGCAGCAGGAAAGCTGCTTCACATCCTTGTTGAAGGTCTGCGCCGCGAGCTTCAACCCCTCGACCATCGTCAGGTAGGGGAACAACTGGTCGGCCAGTTCCTGCACCGTCATGCGGTTGCGAATGGCCAGAGCCGCCGTCTGGATCAGTTCACCCGCTTCCGGCGCGACCGCCTGTACGCCGATCAGCCGATGGCTGCCTTCCTCGATAACCAACTTGATGAAGCCGCGTGTGTCGAAGTTGGCGAGCGCACGCGGCACGTTGTCCAAGGTCAAGGTGCGGCTGTCGGTCTCGATCCCGTCGTGGTGGGCTTCCGCCTCGCTGTAGCCCACGGTCGCCACTTGCGGATCGGTGAACACCACGGCCGGCATTGCGGTCAGGTCGAGCGCCGCATCGCCGCCGGTCATGTTGATCGCGGCACGGGTGCCGGCCGCTGCCGCCACATAGACGAACTGCGGCTGGTCGGTGCAGTCGCCGGCCGCGTAGATGTTCGGGTTGCTCGTGCGCATGCCTTGGTCGATGACGATGGCACCTTGCGCATTGACAGTGACCCCCGCTGCGTCCAGCGCGAGGCTGCGCGTGTTCGGTGTCCGACCGGTGGCAACCAGCAGTTTGTCGGCGCGCAATTCACCGTGCGTGGTGGTCAGCACGAATTCACCGTCCATATGGGCGACCTGGCTGGCTTGCGTGTGCTCCAGCACCTCGATGCCCTCGGCACGGAAAGCGGCTGTCACCGCCTCGCCGATGGCCGGGTCTTCACGGAAGAACAAGGTATTGCGCGCCAGGACCGTGACCTTGCTGCCCAGCCGGGCAAAGGCTTGCGCCAGCTCCAGCGCCACCACCGACGAGCCGATTACGGCAAGGCGTTCGGGAATGGTGTCGCTCGCCAGGGCCTCGGTGGAAGTCCAGTAGGGTGACTCTTTCAAGCCCGGAATCGGCGGGACCGCCGGGCTGGCACCCGTGGCGACCAGGCAGCGGTCGAACATCACGACGCGCTCGCCACCCTCGTTCAAACGGACGGTAAGGCTCTGGTCGTCCTTGAAGCGCGCCTCACCGTGCACAACGGTGATGGCCGGATTACCGCCCAGGATGCCTTCGTACTTGGCGTGCCGCAGTTCGTCGACGCGGGCCTGCTGCTGGGCCAGCAGCTTACTGCGGTCAATCGTAGGCACAGTTGCCGCAATACCGCCATCGAACGGGCTTTCCCGGCGCAGATGGGCGATGTGGGCGGCGCGGATCATGATCTTGGACGGCACACAGCC
>NZ_KV813415.1:126948-128262 GCF_001813645.1 Pseudomonas sp. HMSC063H08 | reverse complement strand
TCGACGGCCTTCAGCGCCGCCGCCATCGCGGCTCCACCGCTGCCAATGACCGCTACCTGCACCGGGGGCTCGTTGCCACTGTGCTTTTCGGCGGCGGCCATCCATCCCCGCACCTTGTCGAGCAGTCCGACGCGGTTGTCCGCCAGTGGCGCATCGGCTAGCGTTGCCTTGTAGCCCAGTCCGGCCACGGCGGCAGTCAGCGCGTCCGGCGATGTGCCCGGCACGATGGCGAGTTGCGCTGTGCCCTTCGGATAGGACACCAGCGCCGACTGCACGCCTGGCACTTTTTCCAGCGCTTCCTTGACGTGCGCCGCGCACGAGTCGCAAGTCATGCCGGTGATTTTTAGATGGGTCATGCAACAGATCCTTTATCGTTTGTGGCGCCAGACAATGACGTCCGTTGTGCTGCGGTGCCGTTTTCAGTGACTCACTGCTTGACGCTGGACGGATAGCCCGCGTCTGCGGTTGCCTTGGTCAGCTTCTGCACGCTGGTCTTGGCATCGTCGAAGGTGACGACCGCTTGGCGTGTCTCGAAAGTCACGTCAACTTTGCTGACGCCTTCGACCTTGGAAATCGCCTTCTTGACAGTGATCGGGCAGGCGGAGCAGGTCATGCCCGGTACGGACAGCGTGACGGTCTGGGTGGCGGCCCAGACGGGGGCAACAACGGCGGCGAGGGCGAGGGAGGCAAACAGTTTCTTCATGGTGAACTCCGATCAGTAGAAAAATGGCATGACGTAGGGAAATCCGAGCGCGACCAGAACCAGCGCGGCCACGATCCAGAAAATGAGCTTGTAAGTAGCTCGCACTTGGGGAATCGCGCAGACCTCACCCGGTTTGCAGGCCGCTGCCTGCCGGTAGATGCGCCGCCAGGCGAAGAACAACGCCACCAGCGCCACGCCGATAAAGATGGGGCGATAGGGTTCCAACACCGTCAAGTTGCCGATCCAAGCGCCGCTGAACCCCAAGGCGATCAGAACCAGCGGCCCGAGGCAGCAAGCCGAGGCGAGGATGGCGGCAAGCCCTCCAGTGAAGAGCGCGCCGCGCCCGGTTTTTGGTTCAGACATGCGCTTGTCCTTTCGAATTGAAATTGGATAGCGTAACCTTACTTCCGTACTCATGTACGGAGTCAAGCGATATGGAAAACAATTTGGAGAACCTGACCATTGGCGTTTTCGCCAAGGCGGCCGGGGTCAATGTGGAGACCATCCGTTTCTATCAGCGCAAGGGCTTGTTGCTGGAGCCTGACAAGCCCTATGGCAGCATCCGCCGCTATGGCGAGGCGGATGTAACGCGGGTGCGCTTCGTGAAATCA